>QHZE01000522.1 GCA_003225335.1 Acidobacteriota bacterium | reverse complement strand
GACATCTTTCGATTTGCGAAACAGCAAGGGGCCATCGGCGCCTATGTGCACCCTTTCGGCGGGCCTGTCAGCGGCGTACAAATGCGCGATCCTTTGGAAACCGATCTGGGAATCGCCAAGGCGTTTCCCGTGGATGTCGCGCTGGAGACCATCAGCTACCACGAGCTCTGGTCCACGGCAAGCGAGGTTGGCCTGATCCCCTGGCATCACGCGCTGAACAACGGCTTCAAGGTGCCCGTCACGGGAGGAGAAGATTCCATCTCGAGCATGCATCGCACCCCGTTAGTGGGTTCCATGCGGGGCTATTTCTTCCTGGGAAAGCGAAACCTCCGCTGGGACCGCTTCACGGAGGCGTTGCTCCGCGGGAGGGGCTTCGTTACCAACGGGCCCCTGCTGGAGTTTTGGGCGGGCAAGGCCATGCCCGGCGAAGAGATCCGGCTGCCTGAAGGCGGAGGGGCGATCCGGTTCCGCGGCATCCTGCGTTCGCTCGTTCCACTGGACCGTCTCGAACTGGTCCACAACGGGAACGTTCTCGAAAAGATTCCTCTCCCGGGAGACCGGCGCCATGCGGAATTTGAAAAGGATATCACGGTCACCCACAGCGGCTGGTATACGCTCCAGGCGTTTGGAAACGAACGTGTCCATCCGGTAGAAGACGCGCGTCCGATGGCGACCACCAATCCTGTGTATGTGATGGTGGGCGGCGAACCGATACGCAGCAAGGAGTCCGCGGACTATTTCGTGCGCTGGATCGACAAGCTCGCGCAAATGGCGGGCTCGCACCCGGGCTGGCGCTCGGAGAAGGAGAAGCAACACGTCCTTGCCCAGTTTCAGGAAGCCCGGGAGGTCTATGTAGGAAGGGGCGCGGTCAGCCCCTGAAAAATGTAACCCCTCGGTCACACGCCTCTGTAACTCACTGGTTGCCGGCGTGAAACTAACCCCGAAGGGGCGGCTCGATGGTCCTGTGTGGCACTCCCCTTGCGCTTTCAAGGGGAGCAGGGCCAGTCAGACAACAACTCAGGAGTTCGACCGCAACAGTTTCGCTCATGGCATAAATGTTGCGGTTGAGCATGGAGGATCAGTGATGACAACCAAAGAACAGATAACACAGGAACTCGATAGCCTGAGTGAAGCCGACCTCGGACAGATTGCGGAATACCTGGCATTTTTGAAATTCCGGTCTCGGGTGAAGTCCATGCCGTCACTGGACGAAACAAAATTGGCTGCTCTTTATGCCGAATTTGGAGACGAGGATCGGGGACTGGCTGAGCAAGGCATGTCAGATTATGCCCAAAGTCTAGCAGAAGAAGATGCTCGATGAGGATCAAACGCGGCGAAGTCTGGCTCGCAGACCTCAATCCGACCCGTGGCTCTGAACAGGCAGGGACTCGACCAGTGCTCGTTTTTCAGAATGACGTGGTGAGTAAATTCACGGCAACCGTTCTCGCCATCAGAACGGATTCTGACCCTGAGGTGTCTATGCTTCCCATAGCGTCCTTTGCGCTCTTCCTCCTTTGCTCGCAGCCGCTGCTCGCAGACGATTGGCCCGCGTATGGCCACGATGCGGGCGGGACCAAACACTCAGAACTCGCGCAGATCCACCCGCGCAACGTGGCCCGTCTCAGAATTGCCTGGACCTACCGCACCGGCGATTTGTATCAGCCCAAGGACGGCGGCCGGCCTTCGTCCCAGCAGACCACGCCCATCTACGCCGACGGCACGCTTTATGTGACATCGGCCTTTGGACGCGTGATCGCGCTCGACCCCGACACGGGCAAGCCGCGGTGGTCTTTTGATCCCAAGACCGACATTCGCGCCGGCTGGGGCGATTTCGCAAACCGTGGCGTGGCGACGTGGCTTGACTCGCAGCGCGGATCCGGCCGACCTTGCGGCCGCCGCATCTTCGTTTCGCCCATCGACGCCCGGCTTTTTGCTCTCGACGCGCGCACCGGCAAAGTCTGCGGCGACTTCGGAGAAAATGGAATGGTCGATTTGCGCCAGGGGCTGCGCCGTCCGCCGAAGGGGAAGGATGAGTATGAGACGACGTCGCCGCCCGCCGTTCTGGGCGGCCTGGTCATCATGGGGTCCGCGATCATGGACAACAACCGCACGACCATGCCCAGCGGCGAAGTGCGCGCGTTCGATGCTCGCACGGGAAAGCTTCGCTGGTCGTGGCAACCGCTGCCTGCCGAGCTGGACGCAGGCGCCGCGAACGCTTGGTCCATGCTCTCGGCAGATGAAGACCGCAACCTGGTTTTCGTGCCGACCGGCAGCGCCAGCCCCGACTACTACGGCGGCCGGCGGCCGGGCGATAACCGATATGCCAATTGTGTAACGGCCCTGGACGGAAAAACAGGAAAGGTCGTCTGGAGTTTTCAAACCGTGCACCACGACCTTTGGGATTACGACGTTGCCTCGCAACCGGTGCTTTTCACGCTCAAGCGTGAAGGCCTCAACATTGCGGCCGTGGCTATCGGCTCCAAGACAGGGCACCTCTTCCTGGTGCATCGCGAGACCGGCGAACCCCTTTTCCCCGTGGAGGAGCGGCCCGTGCCGGCGAGCACTGCCGATGGCGAAAAGGCATTTCCGACACAACCGTTCCCAGTCCTTCCTCCGGCGCTCGTCCCTGAGAAACTGGGCGAGCAGGACGCCTGGGGTCTGAACGATGCCGACCGGAACTGGTGTCGCGAGCGCATCCGCTCCCTGCGCTCCGAGGGGATTTTTACGCCGCCCAGTGTTGAAGGCTCGATTGTCTTTCCGGGAAACATCGGCGGCATGGCTTGGGGCGGTGCGGCATGGGATCCCGGGCACGGATACCTGATCGTGCCGACAAACCGCTTGGCTGCTGTGATCCAGCTCATCCCGCGAGCACAGTTTCAGTCTGAATCGCAACGAAAGGACCGCCTCGGCGTCGAGTTCGCCCCGCAGCACGGCACGCCGTTCGGCGTGTCACGCCAGTTCCTCCTGACGGCGGAGCGCCGTCCCTGCAACGCACCGCCTTGGGGTGCGCTCTCCGCCGTGGACACCGCCACGGGTAAGATCGCTTGGGAGGTCCCGCTGGGAGTCATTCCCTGGCTCTCGGGTCATCCAAACGCGGCCGAGTGGGGTTCCATCAATCTGGGCGGCCCAATCACGACGGCCAGTGGTCTCATTTTCATCGGCGCCGCGCTCGACCCTTATCTCCGCGCCTTCGACACTGCAACGGGCAAGGAGCTTTGGAAGGGAGCGCTCCCGGCCAGCGCGCGTTCCACGCCGATGACTTACCGATCGCCCAAGGGCAAACAGTTCGTCGTGATCTCGGCAAACGGCCACAACATCGATGGCAGCGCGCCTCACGACGAAATTGTAGCCTTTGCGCTTCCCGACTGAGATTCGACTCCACCCATAACCGCTTCGCGATTCTTTATGTCTTCGTGTCTTCGTGGTGGATTGGACGCAGCCTCACCACGAAGACGCGAAGAAGTCGAATCCTTCCCAGCTGGCGAAGCTAGCTTAGCTAAAGGCTGTTGCAAAACACCCTTCTGAAACGCCTCGCCCCGCCGGGCCACCCGGGCGGCACCCCACGCATCGGGTGCGGGCCCGATTCAATCCCTCCAAACGGCGGACCCC
>QHZE01000521.1 GCA_003225335.1 Acidobacteriota bacterium | reverse complement strand
TCCCGGTGGCAAGTAGCAAAAGGGGCTTGGCTCCGCAGCCCGTTCGCCCCAGGCCGACTGGCACCGGCGGTTCGGGCTCGTTTCTGGCGACTCGGGGTTTAAGGCGGGGTAATTTGAGTCTGTTGCTCGAATTTTTTCTTCTCAATGGCTGCTGAGTTTTGGATTTCCTGGAATTTGTTTAGCGTCTCCTTTTCGAGTTCTTTTTGGCCAGCTCTTCTGTAAGCTAGCGCTAATTGGTAATAGAGGCCTCCCTCTTCATCAACAGGTAAGGCAACTTTCAAGTGGGGCATGGCTTTCTCAATCTGCCCAACCCGCAGGTAGGCGCGGGCCAGATCCTTGTGTGCCGGCAGCACAGTGGGATCGGCTTTCACTGCCTTTTCCAGGAATGGAATTGCGGCTGCCGGATTATCTAAGCCTAAGAGTGTGACTCCAAACCAATAGTTCAACTCCGCGGATTCAGGTGACTCTTTGATAAGGTCGTCCATAATCTGTCGAGCCGCTTCGTAGTCGCTGCTCGCGCTGAGGGAGATGGCCAGGCCTTGGCGATAATAGGGATTCCCTGGTGAAAGCTTCAGGCCTTCGCGCCATTCTTTGGCGGAGAGGCCGAAATTCCGACGGCCGAAATAGAGCTTTGCCATTAACTCATGCGCTTCGGCAGAGGCCGGCAGCTGGGACAGACGATCAAAAGCTTGCCGGGCTAACTCACCATAGGCACGTGTCCGCCAGAAGATTTTTTCCGCCGCCCTGGCGTCTTTGGACGCGGCTGCGACTTCGCGATAGTGTCCTGCCCAAAAATCGCATTCGAGCGTTTGAGAATGGCCGCTATGAGTGCCACAATCCAGCGACGCCATTCTACCTTCCTTCTCATCCTCTAGAGCCGCCCAATCTGCTTGTCCCTCCTTCCGATAAATTTCGGCCACCGCAGAGTGGACACCGCGCATGTTGGGCATCTTGGCGAGGGCCTGCCGGTAGAAGAAAAAAGCCCGATTACTTTGGTCCCCTTTGGCTAGAGTGTCGGCCACCAGCACCAGCCAGTAGGCTGACTCGGGCGCAACTTTTTCGAGTTCGTCGAAGCTTCGGCCGGTTAGACCCTCATAGCTCAATACGAGTCCATTCCAAGCCTTCGGATTTCTGGGCTCCAACTGAGCCAGCCTTTCGAACTGCTCGGCTGCCGGCTGAAAGTTCTCGAGTGACAAGAAAGCTTGGCCCAGCAGCAGACGAGCCTCCCGGTTGGTGGGTTGCGCTCGAACAACGGTTTCTAATGGATCGATTGCCTTATTTGGCATGTTCAAACCGAGGTACGCCCGACCTAGAAAGAGGCGGGCCGGCAGGTGACTCGATTCGAGCTTCAGCACTCGCTGAAACTGACTCACCGCTTCCTGCTCGCGTCCCGCCATATGCAGGGCTAGTCCGAGATTCATAATGGGTCCCGCGTTATTCGGCAAGGCCTGCACTAGCTCTCTGTAGACCGGTATCGCTTCTTCAAACTTGCCTCTGGCCATCAGCTCTTTGCCGCGGTCTAGTTTTGCACTCACTTCATCGGACTGCGCCCAGACTGTTGCCATGAAGCACAGGAAGCAGATTCCCAATCTAATGAAGAAACTCGTATACTTTATTGAAGGGTGAAAAAACCACATCAATCGGGATCCTCCGCGCTGGTGGTCTTGTTCATATCTCCAGCTTGAGGGACCAGTCGTTTCATTAACTGGGCTTTGCGCAGCTGTTCGTCAGCCAAGGGATCTCCTGCCAATTGGAGCAGAAGTCCTAAGCCGTAGTGGGCCAGCACAAAGCCGGGTCGTAGCCGGATGGCCGTTCTGAAGGACTGAATCGCCTCGGGTGTCTTGCCCTGTCGTGCTAGAACCAGTCCCTGGTTATAAGCTGCCGCCGCGTAGGTGGGGTCCAGTGTTAAGGCAGCTCGAAACTTCTCGAGAGCCTCGTCAAGCTCTCCAGAATTCATACGTACGACTCCTGTCGCGTTAAGGCTGGAAGCATCGGCCAGCGCGCTGCTGTTTGCCTTGAGCTCACGAACCTGTTCGAAGGCCTTCTGTGCTTCCGCCGTCTTGCCTTCAGCTTGAAGCAACTGTGCTAGTCCGTAGGCAGCCTTTTCCATCTGAGGGTTCAGTCGAACAGCGGTCCGAAAAGCCTTCTCAGCTTGCTCGTTCTTTCCCAAGCTTTTGTATACAACACCCAGCTTGGCGTAGGCATCCGCCAGATCCGGTTTGAGGCGAACGGACTCTTCCAAATGACGTGCTGCCTCCAACAGTTCCTTCTGCAGAATCATGAACCGACCCAGTTGGTAGTGGGCGAGGGCATCGTCAGGATTTAGCCTCAGCGCCAATTCAAATTCCGAGCCCGCAGCAGGCACGTCGCCGAGTGAGCGTAGAGTCATTCCAAGTCCGTAATGGGCACCCGGCACCTGGGGATCGAGTTCCAGTGCTCGGCGGAAAGATTGAATGGCCTCCGAGTATTTCTCGGTCCGCCGCTGATCCTGTCCCAGCATTACGTAAAGATCGGCTCGCTGATCTGCCAGAGCCAAAGCCTCCTTGAGTGCGGCTGCAGCTCCTTCGAAATCGCCCTCCTGTTCCAGCAGCTTGCCTAGGTTGACACGAGCGTCCACGTGCTTTGGATCCAACTGAAGGACGGTCAGAAAATGGTCGATGGCTGTCCCGTAGTTTTCCTTTCCTTGGAGCGCCAGTACCACCGCAAGGGCAAAGCGCGCCTCGGTGAAATTCGGCTGGAGCCGGATGGCGTCTTTTAGAGCCTCTGCAGCCTCCGCAGCCTTGTTCTCTTTCAAAAGAGATTCTGCCAATCGATACTTCGCCGCCGCTGCCGGGTTGGTATCAGCTTTTCGCGCCGGCGGAGAAGAATCTTGAGGCCCTGAGGAAAGTTGAGCGGCGGGAGGCGCAGAAACCGGTAGCACTGGAATCGGTCCCGGATCGGTGGGACTGGCCGACTCTGTTGAGCTCGATTTGCCCACGGAACGGGAGAGGGTCGGATTCGCCCGTGGGATTGCTTCCACAACTTTCAAGAATTGATCAGGCTTCGGAGTCGAAATCACCTGCTCGATTCCACTAGGCCACTGGACCCGGATCTCTTTGATTGACTGCTCTCCTCCGATACCAAATACGACGCGAGAATCGTTGGCCGAGAGATAGCTACCGGCAGTCGAAGCCATGTTGTACAGCACTCTGTCGTTCGCTGTCGTCAGTTTGATTGTAGCTCCAATCCCCTGCCGCTTACTCCGGACTCCACGCAGCTCGATCCCGATCCAGTGATTCCTGTTGCCTCCCTCATTACGCAAGTAGGAGCCCCGACCGTCGCAGGTGGAGACTACGATGTCGACATCTCCATCATTGTCCAGATCTCCAAAGGCCGCGCCCCGCCCCGCCCAAGCACGGTTGAAAATT
>QHZE01000520.1 GCA_003225335.1 Acidobacteriota bacterium | reverse complement strand
GGCGGCAAGACGTCCTGTTTCACCACGGTGCAGCCCAGCCGCAACCAAAAAAATCTCACCACGAAGACACGAAGAATCGCAAAGGATTTCTTCGCGTCTTCGTGTCTTCGCGGTGAACAGGATGCCTGAGCTCCCACGAGAACGCACAACAATCCACTCACAACTCGTCGGGCAATGCGAAATTAAATCCGCAACCGAAAAACTAAACGCATCCCGGCACGCGAGAAATGGAGTAGAATGGGCGCACAAAAAGCAGCAACTCGGTGCTCTTTACTGGTTGAGGGAGACTCAACATGAAGCGCAACCATCTCAGCTTCTTTCTCGCGCCCCGTATCCCGTTCGCAGCCGCCGACCTTGTGGCCGATGCTAGGGCTCGCACAGACATAAATTCACATTTTGACGCGAGCGCCGGGCGGGCAGATGCGAGGCGCCGCGACGAAGTTGATGTCGGACATCGTCGAGGAGCGGCAACAACGCCGATACGCGCCCTTCGCCGCCGCGCCCCTCCGGGCTGCGGCCCGCAGGGGCCTGCAGTAAAATGCGAATTTATTTCTGCGCGAGCCCTAAGTTAAAAGAGAGGAAAAGGGTCTGGTTAAGTTGGGTGAACAAACGGCATTGCCCCAAAACAATTACCGGGAGGTTTGGGTTATGTCCAAGAACATCAACACAGGCTTCGCTATCCTGGCAGTCACTCTTCTCCTATCAAGCCTCTCTTCCTCTGCGACGGGAGTGAAGCTGGTTACCGCAGCGGGTAGCGAGAAATGGCAGATTCACGACATGAATCGGCCGCAGCCGCCGATCGTGGACCCGGGTGCGCCGAGCGCCCAAGGGCTGGCGGGCCGGCCGCCCTCCGATGCCATCGTCCTGTTCGATGGCAAGGACCTCTCCCAATGGCGTTCCGTCAAAGGAGGACCGGCGCCGTGGAAAGTGGAGAACGGCTACATGGAGACAGTCGATGGTTCAGGATACATTCGCAGCGAGAAGGCCTTTGGAGATTGCCAGCTGCATGTGGAATGGAGAGCGCCGCTACCGGCACGCGGCGAAGGTCAGGGTCGCGGCAACAGCGGGGTTTACCTCATGGAGAAGTATGAGGTCCAGGTGCTCGACTCTTACCAGAACAAGACGTATCCGGATGGGCAGGCCGGCGCCATTTACGGACAACATCCGCCGCTCGTCAATGCATGCCGGCCTCCCGGCCAATGGCAGACCTACGACATTGTTTTTCGCCGGCCGCGCTTCGACAAAAATGGAAAGGTCTTGCACCCCGCCCGCGTGACGCTCTTCCACAACGGAGTGCTCGTTCAGGACAATGTCGAGCTGACGGGTCCGACGGCCCATAAAGAGCGTCCGCCCTATGAGGCGCATCCAGACAAGCTGGCGCTTATGCTTCAGGACCACTCCAGTCCTGTCCGGTTCAGAAACATCTGGATCCGGGAGCTGCCCGAAGCGGACCAGTAAGCTCAGGCTTTCACCACGAAGACGCGAAGGCGCAAAGAGCCGAAGGGGGCAAGTTCCTTCATGGGCGAGACTCTTTAGGTGCGTGAGCGGCGCGGGCGACGTCGTCTTGCGGCTCGTACCCGACGAGTTTCTTTGTGTACTCGAGGTCCCAACGCATACCGGTGTTGGCGGACATCCCGTTAACCACCGCAAACCGGATACCCGGGTCCGCCTCAATGCATCGCTCTATGAGCTGGCAGAAGTCCCGATTGGAAAGCCACATCATGCGGAACCACGCTTCCCGTTCCGTGGGAAGGTCTTCGGGTCTATTGTCGCCGGGTGGCACCCAGCCGATGCGCGCGGCAATGACCGAGAGTCCCGTCGAATCCGAAAAGCATTTACCCACCCTCTCTCCGAAAAGCTTGGCAGAGCCGTACGGCGTGCTGTCGCGCGGCTCTCCGTCGACGACGTATCGGGTCCCAGGCTTTGAAGGGATCTCGGTTGTGATGCGCGGCGGGTCCGGCTCGTCCTTGTAGCCCCCCATCACGTGATTGGAGCTCGCATAAATCACACGGCGCACTCCCGCCAATACCGACGCGTAGAAGACATTGACCACCCCGTCGATGTTGGGTTCGATTACTCTGTGCCAGGTCTGATGGGCGGTCGGGTCGGCTGCCAGGTGAACGACAACGTCCGCCTGCCGGAAACGTTCCGTCCATTCTACGCTCCACCGGCTCAAGTCGGCTCGTACTATGGACGCATCCCCTCGAGGATTAATATCCAACAAGCGTAGCCGGTATCGCCCCTCGAGATGGCGGCGCAGTTTCGCGCCGAGATTGCCTGACGCCCCGGTAATCAAAACCAGCTTCGCATTATTCAATGTTTACCCCCTACCCCCTTTAATCTGAAATATGCATGGCTTTTAATGGGACACGGAACTTCACGGATCCGACGGGAAGGACACGGAACCGATCTATCTGTGTAGTTCCGTGAGATCCGTGTCCATCCGTGTCCCACACAACACCAAGGATTTCATCATCGTCGCCTGGGAGAATATGCCATACTTGCGAACTGGTGTGCTTTGTCGAGAGCTGCAAAAATTCGGGCCCAGCGAGGAATATTTTCGCACGCGATCGTGATATATCATAAGGAAAGGGTAACCGTTATGAAGTTAGAGGAAGTCCCGACAAGATTCACCGTCTTGTTTGCAGGGTTTGTGTTCCTGGGTCTTGGCGTCAGTTGTGGCCGGGCGCCTGCTTTAGAAAGGGCTGCGGGCCTGGAAGGATCCGCGGGCGCCGGCAGGTCAAGTGTGCGCCAAATAAAGGTTTATTCCGTGCGGAACAAGGGATTCGTCATGACTGAAAAGGTAATCAAGAGCGAAGCGGAGTGGAAACAAATTCTCACCCCAGAACAATTTCAGGTTGCGCGCAAGAAAGGCACGGAAAAGGCGTTCACCGGCAAATACTGGAACAATCACGAAAAGGGCACTTACCAATGCGTCTGCTGCGGGAACGACCTGTTCAGCTCCGATACAAAGTTCGAGTCCGGAACGGGCTGGCCGAGCTTCTGGGCCCCGATCGCAAAAGAGAACGTCAAGACAGAAGCCGATAACAGCCTTTTCATGCAGCGGGTAGAGGTCGTGTGCAGCCGCTGCGACGCCCATCTGGGCCACGTATTTGAGGACGGCCCCAAGCCTACGGGCCTGCGGTACTGCCTCAATTCGGCGGCCCTGAATTTCGTTAAATCAGATTCGAAGTAGAACGTCCCGGCGCGGAGGTTCGGAGTTCAGGCTTTAGCCTGCCCAGGGTCAGTGCAGCCTGAAGGCTGAACTCCAAACCTCCCACAACGGGTTCGTGGTTCGGATTCCGCCTCGCCCTTCGGCCCGGCAATGTACCCGTCCAAACTCGTCGCAACCAGGTAGCGAATCCGTCGCACAGAGACCTCCCCGTCCGCGCCTTCTGGCTGCCTAACGCCCGGGCGTTGAGCGGCTCAATCGTCAATCGTCGCTCAGGCGGCCATGCGCCGGCGTTGGAACTCGTCAAAGGT
>QHZE01000519.1 GCA_003225335.1 Acidobacteriota bacterium | reverse complement strand
GGCGCCTCACACCTTCGGCAGCGCGTAGGGCTTGCGATATTCCTTTTTCGAATAGGCGTTGGCCTGCTTATCGCTCCCGAAGGTCTCGGTTTTTGGGTCGAAGACGATGTCGCGACCGAGATGAGTGCAAATGTTTCCCAGGTGGCACAGAGTCGTTGATAGGCGGCCGATTTCCACATCGGCGTTCGGTCTCTGGCGGGTCTTGATGCATTCGAGGAAATTCTTCTCGTGCAGACCGTTCTCGCGTTCGTCGTTAGCTTCTTCGCCAGGCCCTGTGCTTCCATCCTTGGGGTAGACCTTCCATCCTCGGTGGTTCAACACGAGGGTCGCTTCGTTCCCAATAAACTGGATGCCTTCCCTCGTCCCATCTACAGGACGCTGCTTGGCGAAGCTGCGCAGTTCCCAGGTCAGAACAAAGTCGCCGAAATCATAAGTGAGGATTTGGGTGTCGGGGACTTCTTTCGCATCTTTCAGCCAGTGAATTCCGGAATGGCCGGAGACGCGGGTGGGAAGGCAGTTGTTCAGTCCACGCAGCGTCTGTATGCCCCACATGGCTACGTCGAGCATATGGACCCCCTGATTGCCCAGCTCGCTGTTTCCGTAGTCCCAGAAAAATCGCCACGTGTAATGAAAGCGGTTGATGTTGAAGGGACGCTTGGGCGCCGGCCCCAACCAAACGTCATAGTCCACCGTGGCCGGCGGATCGGCGTCCGGCGGATTGCCGATGCTTTCGCGCACTTGGCATTCCCAGGTGGTGACTTCGCAGACTTTCCCTAATTTGCCCGTTTTCAAATACTCGATGCCATTGCGAAAGTGGTCGGCGCTCCTGTTTTGCGTCCCCATTTGGACAACCCGGTTGTACTTGCGCGCCGCGTCGCGAATCAGTTGGCCTTCGTGGATGGTCTGCGAAAGCGGCTTTTCGATGTAAATGTCTTTCCCCGCCTGGCAGGCCAGGAGGGTGATGTGGGTGTGCCAATGATCGGGGGTGGCGACAATGACGCCCTCGATATCCTTGTCGTCCAGCAAGTTCCGGAACTCCTTGGTTGTGCCGGGCGCCTTGCCCTGCGCTTTTTCCAAGTCCGGATTGACCTTGTCGAGGATCGCTTGGTCGAGATCGCAGAAGGTCTTGATCTCGGCGCCGCCCTGGATGGCTCGCAGGGCATCACCGCGGCCTTGATTGCGGCCTCCAATCAATCCCAGTACCACTCGCTCATTGGCCCCAACAGCGCGCGGGTTCCAGTTAAAGAATCCGCCGGCGGCAAGTGCGGAAGCCACCCCTATTTTCTTCACAAACGACCGGCGTGTTTCGCCGTGCATGAATGCCTCCTCCTGCGAAGATCGAATCCATTCACTACCTCTTGCTTTCAACCTAAGGCCGCCCAGGGTGCCATTTTACCCGGTCGGAAAACCCGCGCAGCATCAGACCTGGCGAGCCGGAAACGGCCGCAATAAGAGAAACAAGAGGAGCAGGCCCAGCGGATAGGTCAAACCGCTCGCAATCCACACAGAGGTGTACGAGTGGTGCGACACCACATATCCTGTCGAAGCGGTAAAGAGAATGCCCCCCAGAGCTCCCATAAACCCGGCGAATCCTGTTACGCGGCCCACCTGCTCGGGGGGAAGGAGGTCCGTCGGGAGGGTATCCAAGTTGGCTCCCCAGAACTGCAGGGCATACGCTCCCATACAGATTACGACCATGACCCACAAAATGCTGTGCAGATAAACCGACAAGACACCAATGGCCACCATAACACAAGCCAGGAGCATCGCCTTTTCGCGCGCTTTAATGGCGGGAGATCCTCTTCGCACGAGCCAACTGGAAGCGACGCCGCCCGTGAGTCCTCCCAGCAATGAAGCGAGGTAAGGTATCCAGGCTAGTTCCCCGATCAGCTTGAGGCTCAGGCCTTTGGAATCGGCCATGTATTTCGGCAGCCAAAACAGGTAGAAGTACCAGATCGGGTCGCTGAAGAATCGCGCGATTCCCACGGCCCACGCCTTGCGAGAGGCAAAGAGGTCCGCCCAAGGCAGGGGAGCCAAAGACCTTTGGGGTTGCGAGGCGGCATCTTCCGCATCAGGAAGGGCATTCGGCGCTCTGTAAAACACCAACCAGGGAATAGCCCAGATCAAGCCCAGTATCCCGGTCCAAACGAACGCTTGCCGCCATCCCGAGTGCAGTGTTATCCAAACGACCAGTGGGGGAGCGAGGAGCGGCCCAATGCTCAGGCCCATCTCGAATACCCCAATGGCCACTCCGCGGTCCTTGGCCTTGAACCATTCTGCGACGGCTTTCACTCCGCTCGGGATGATGGCAGCTTCACCGATAGCCAGCAGGCCTCGCAGAAGGCACAAAGATTTGAATCCCGTCACCGACCCGTGCAGAATCTCAGCCACCGACCACCAGACGACCGCTATCCCCAGACCGAAGCGGGTGCCGACAAAGTCCACGCCCCGCCCCATCAAGAGGTACATGACCGAAATACATGACGAGAAAGGAATTTATGACGTAGGAGTACTCCTGAGTGGAGAGGTGTAGTTCGTTCTGGAGGACGGGCGCCAGCACGGACAACGTCTGGCGATCGATGTAGTTGATCGTCGTCGCCGCCAGCAGAAGGAGCACGACGTCGGAACGTCCACAAGTCCAGCGGCGAGTCATGAATTCACAGCGGCGATGTGCCGTTCCAGAATTTCCCGCGCCTCGCGATAGGCTTTATCGACCTCGTCACTCGGCATCCCATACAGCTCCACGTCCAAAATCCCTTTGAAGTTAATTTCGTCGAGGGCCTTCATCATGTTGCGGCTTGGGGGATCGTCGAGCAGGGGCACATGCTGCAGCACGCCTCCATCGCTACCACAAACCTGGACGATTCCCAAGCGGTCGCCGAGCTTCTTGATCGCCACAGGCATGTCCTCCCGATGATAGGCGCTGTGCATCACGTCGAGGACACAAACGAAATTCCTGGAACCCAGCTCGTCCCACGCCCGCAGAAAGCCGTCCACGTTTGCCACCAGGCTGTTCGCTCGGGGTTCATATCCCATCCGCACCTGATTCTTCTCCGCGATTTCCAAGCAACTCGCCAGCGCTCCCAGGTGGTCGCACCAGATACGATCGTATGCTTCGCGCGATGGAACCCGGAACTCCTCAGCGGGAGCGTGAGCATAAGCCCCGCTGTAACTGGAAACCCATTCGGGAGGCCAATCCGAAGCGATGGTGACCAATGAAATCCCCAACCGCTTGGCGATTTCCACTCCCTCCCCAAACTGTTTCACACCCAACTTCCGGCGCTCCTTTTCGGCGCTGCTCAAGTTGGTGACGCAATGGTAAGGGATGAAACTCGAAAAACTCACGCCTTTCTCCTTGCCCTTATTCAGAAGGCGCTTGGTATTCTCCGGCCCGTAGATGGCCGCATGCGGCGCCTCCAAGATTTCGAGTGAGAATTGCCGATAACCCAGTTCGCTGAGCCTTTCGATGCTCCAAAGAAACCGGTCCAGGGACGAGTCCAAGGCCCAGTAAGCGAACGTATAACCGGCCGAGGCTCCTATTTGGTTGATCATCATTCTGGTTTCTACTCCGAATTAAAATAAACTCCCGGATCTTTCCAACCATTCGTTTCCATTAGTTACGGCTCGCGGTGGCGG
>QHZE01000518.1 GCA_003225335.1 Acidobacteriota bacterium | reverse complement strand
ACTACGGGATGTTCAACTCGCTGCGCCTGTTCGGCGGGTGGAACTACGCGTACTCGCGGAGCATGGGGCAGCTCGGGAACCCGGACAGCGCCTATGGCCAGCGGAACACCGGGGCGACGACCGATCCGAGCACGCTCCGTTCGGACTTCGGCACGGTCAATCCGCTGTCGCTCTACTCTTTCGGAGGCGACTGGACTCCGACGTCGAAGCTGGTCGTGAGCGGTCGCTACGGCTACTTCTTCCTGAACAACGAGGACCGCGGCCGTCCGACCGGTATCCGTTACGTCTACCAGACGACCGTCAACGCGGACAGCAGGGATTTGGCCGGGCAAGCCTTCCCCGTGTCTAGCGTCAATACCGCTAACTTTGCCAACATGCCCAGCAACCTGCAGACGATCTTCGACGCTTACAAGCGCAGGAGCCTCAACACCGATGCCTCGTACTTCGTCGGCAGGCGCTGGGGCACCCACACCTTCAAGGCCGGCTATGCCTGGATGCGGCAGTCGAACGAGGTGCTCCGCAACTTCAACACGGCGGCTGTGAACCTCAACTGGGGCGAGGCCTACACGCCCGTGACCAGCACCACGGCCTGCGATCAAGTGAAGGCGGGGAACCAGGGCCAGTTCGGGAATCCGGTGTGCGAGGGACGGTACGGGTATTTCGTCGTCGGCACCAACGTGACCAACACCGGTACCGACGAGACCAACAGCCACGCGCTGTACCTGCAGGATCAGTGGACGGTGGGCCACGGCCTGACACTGAACCTGGGCATCCGTTTCGACAAGGAAAACATCCCGCCGTACCGTCCGGTGTTCAACCCGGTCGACTTCAGTTGGGGAGACAAGATCGCCCCGCGCATCGGCGGCGCCTACGACCTGCTCCACAACGGCAAGGTCAAGCTGTATGCCAGCTACGGGAAGTTCTTCGACATCATGAAGCTCGGCTTGCCGCGCGGCTCGTTCGGTTCCGACTACTGGCACAACTGTGTGTATGCCCTGGATGATGCCGACTACACCAAGATCACTCCGACTCTGAACCTGGGCGGCGGTTGTCCGCCTACCGGTCCGGCGCCGGGTGTCTCGGCGGGCCGTTTCATCGAGAACGTGGACTTCCGCGCCACCAAGGAAGATCCGCGGGACCCGGCCCTCGACCCGAAAATGAAGCCGATGGAACAGCACCAGATCGTGGCGGGGGTGGACTGGGCCATCACTCCGAACTGGAGCCTCGAGAGCCGCTACACGCGCCAGCGCCTCGACCGGACGATCGAAGACATGGCGATCACCGACAACCTGGGTTTCTACATCGGGAACCCCGGCACGCCATTTGCCGACGTCCTGCATCGCCCGGTCGTCATCGATCCCGCGGTGGGCTTTGTCGGACCGTTCTGCGCGGAGTGCCCATCCGTCGTCCCGGCGATCCGCCGCTACGACAGCCTGGAGCTCCGGCTGACGAAAAGGGCCGGCCCCAAGTGGTTCGGCGCCGTCACGTATACCTACAGCAAGCTGACGGGTAACTACGCCGGCTTGACCAACACCGATCCCACCGACGGCGGCGGCGGGCGCCACTCGCCCAACAACCACCGCGCCTTCGACCTGCCCACGATGACCTACATGGCGAACGGCAAGATCGACGACGGGGTTCTGGCGACGGACCGCCCGCATACCGCCAAGATGTTCGGCTATTACCGGCTGAGGTGGTGGGGACAGGAAACGCTTGTCGGCGTGATTCAGTCCGCCTTCCAGGGCACGCCGACCAGCACCTGCGTGCCGGTGGTAGGAACGTCGTCCGCTTGCGAGTGGGCCGAGGAACGCGGGAGCTTCGTGAATTTCCATCGCGCCGCCAACGGCGACTTCGTCAGCGACGGGGTGCTGCAAAACAAGCGCACCGCCCCGTACTTCCAGACCGATGTCCACCTGTCGCAGGCAATCAGGATCAACAAGTCGAACGAGAACCAGCGGCTGGTGTTCGAGGTTGAAGCTTTGAACCTGTGGAACCAACACACGGCCGTGGCCTACAACCAGATCGTGTTCGGTGTCGGCTCAAACCTGATCAGCCCCGCGCGCCCGGAGCGGTTCACGGGCGATCCGGGAATTGACTGGAACAAGGTCATGCGCGGGTTTGACTACGTCTCGGAGATCAATGCGGAAAAGCAACTGACCCTGGCGAGCCGTTACGGCCTGCCTCAAGTATTCCAGCAGGCTCGCAACTTCCGCCTGGCGATCCGCTTCGTGTTCTGACCGATCTGCGGTTTTTCTCGGGGGCCGCGTACCCGGCCCCCGCTTTTTGTCCTCCATTCACCTGCAACCCGCAACGGCCAGGAAGCTGGGGCGCGTCGTGCGACTGCCCAGCTAGAAGTTGAGCTTCAACGCGAACTGAATGATCCGCGGCCGGTTAACCGTGGCGAGAATCGACGAATCTCCGCTGGCCACATCCACGATCCCGTAATTCCCGTAGTACGTACCCTGCGCCTGCGGCTCTGGAAGGCGGGATGGTTCCAGATGTTGAAAAACTCGGCGCGGAACTCGAGGGAACTGCCTTCCGTAATCTTCGTCCTCTTGATGACGGACATGTCCCAGTTCTGCTGGAACGGACCTCGGAATCGGTTGCGAGAAATGTTTCCCACCGACGTATATCCCGTGCAGGAGGCGTCGCTGGCGGACACGACCTCGTTCTGATCGTTGACACAGTTTCCACCGGCGGCGAAGGCGCTCAGATCCACGAAGTTGCCGATACGCGATTTCACGCTCCCCGTCGTCAACACGTCGGCGAGAGTCTTGCCCGGGGCAAGTGTGGCGAAGTTCGTGCCGTTCTGGCTTTCCGGGTCCTCGAGGATCAAGGCGCCGGAGTCGATGATCAGGAACGGCGTACCCGACTGGAATGTAGTCAAGCCCAGGATCGACCAGCCGTGCGCGAGCCTGCCAAAGCCCTGGTTGGCTACTCCCGCCCACCGGGCAAAAGGCAGCTCGTACTGATAACTGACCGACAGGCGGTGCGTGCGATCGAAGTCCGACAGCCCCCTGTTGCTTCGGTTGCTGAACAGATCGCCCCACCTTGAATTTCCGTTCAGCTCGTCCTGAAACGAGGAACCCGACGAATTGTCGATCGACTTCGAGAACGTGTAGGCCCCCTGGAAGTAGAGGCCGCTCGAATACTGATGGCTTATTGTCGCCTGCAGCGAATTGTAGATCGAGCTGCCGAACTGCGTTGCGAACTGGCCGCGGCTGTTGGCCAGCCCGAGGTACTGAACCGGTACGCGAGCATCGACGTTCGCCGCGGTGTTATTTGAGATCGCGATGCTTCCGTCGGCGTTCCGCGCGACACCCGGCGTGCCTGCCGGCACGTTGATACCGGAGGCGAGACTGCTCGG
>QHZE01000517.1 GCA_003225335.1 Acidobacteriota bacterium | reverse complement strand
CGGCAAGTTCGACAAAGATTTACTTGGCGACCTCATCCCGTTCATCGAGTCGAAATATTCCGTGAAGTCCGATCGCGAAAGTCGCGCGCTTGCGGGACTCTCGATGGGCGGCGGCCAATCACTGAACTTCGGCCTCGCGAACCTCGACACCTTCGCGTGGGTCGGCGGTTTTTCGTCAGCCCCCAACACAAAGCCCGCCGCCGAACTTTTGCCCGACCCGGAAAAGGCGAAGAAGCAATTGAAACTGCTCTGGATTTCCTGCGGCAACAAGGACGGCTTGATTCGCATCAGTCAGGGCGTCCACGCTTATCTCAAAGAAAGAGAAGTCCCGCACATTTGGCACGTGGATGAACACGCGCACGACTTCCAGCATTGGAAGAAAGCGCTCTACAATTTTTCGCAACTGATTTTCAAACCAACGACGAAGTGACTGCCCGGCAACTGAAGTTTCGAATCGCACAACACTGCTGATTCTTCATGGAGCACCTAAAACGAATTCTGATTGTTTTCACAGGAGGGCTGATCGCCTTCAGCACCATTGCCGCGGACGCACCGGATCGTCCGCTGCACGTTCTCTATCTTGGCTCGGTCAGCGCGGGCGGTGGCGGAGGTGGGTTCGGCGGCTTTGGCGGGTCGCGCACGAATTATGTTTATCTGCCCGGCCAAACTTTGGCGCCCGAGGCAATCTACTTCGATTACATCACCGCGATCACAAATCTCACGGAAGCGTATTTGAAGCACTTCGACGCTGTGGTTCAGGTAATGCCTGACGCCGACATCGGCGCGGCGCTGCAGAAGACGCTCGACACTTTCAAGAGCGCGGGCAACGGACTGATCAAGTACACGGAACGTCCGACGGATGCGGTCTTGCGTGAAGCTGTGCTCGGCGCGATCGGCAAGAAGGCGAAATCTGCTTGGGAAGCTTCGCTCGCCTCGCGGCCTCCGTTGCAGCGCTTACCCGGCGAGGTGCCGAATTATGAGCGCCGCCCGGAGCCGGTAAAGTTCCAGGCGCCTCTGGCCCCCAAAGACAGCATGCGCTACACGCAGGTGCCGGCGGATTTTGATCTGCAACTCTTCGCGGCAGAACCCGATATTGTGAAGCCCATCTACATCGCCTGGGATGAACGCGGCCGCGCGTGGGTGGTGGAGGCGCGCGATTATCCTCACGGTCTCGTGGCCGAAGGCGAGCCGGGCAAGGCGGATATCAAAATTTGCGAGGACACCGACGGCGACGGCAAGGCCGACAAGTTCACCATCTTCGCCGACAAATTGAACCTCGCGACCTCACTCGTGTTCGTGAACGGCGGCGTCATCGTCTCGGAAGCGCGCCACATGCTTTTCCTCAAGGACACTGACGGCGACGACAAGGCCGATGTGCGGCAGGCCATTCTTCCGGGCTGGGGCACAGGCGACACGCACGCGATGCAGAGCAATCTCGGTCGCGGCTTTGATAACTGGCTCTACGGCGCGGTGGGTTACTCAAATTTCCGCGGCAACGTTGGCGGCAAAGAGCTCCAGTTCGGCCAGGGCATTTTCCGTTTCAAAGCGGATGGCTCGTCGTTGGAATTTCTTTATCAGTTCAACAACAACACTTGGGGCTTTGGACTCAACTCTTCTGGTGATGTTTTCGGCTCAACGGCCAATGGAAATCCGACGTTCTACGGATACCTTCCCGCCCACATCCTGAACCCGACGCAGCCAGGCTTTGGCCGGCGTGGAGGTAACGGGTTTCGCCCCGGCTATCGGCTGGGCCCGGAGAACGCGGGTGATGGCGTTGCTGTCAATGTTCGCCGGCTTCCCTCCGCCAAGTCGCTGGCTCCCGGCATGCGCATGCATCCCAACACGCCGAATGTGCGCATGGTTGATAACTTCGGCGGCTACACGGCCGCGGCGGGACATGCCTTCATGGTGAGCGACGCACTGCCTGCGCGCCTGCTCGGGAAGGCGCTGGTGAATGAGCCGACTGCCAAACTCATCGGCATCATGGATGTTCAGCGCGACGGCGGTGGCTACCAGGCGCTCGATGGTTTCAATTTCCTCGCCAGCAGCGATGAATGGATGTCGCCGATCTTCTCCGATGTCGGTCCCGACGGCGCGATTTGGGTGATCGATTTCTACAGCTTCGTCATCCAGCACAACCCGACGCCGAGCATTCAGTCCGCGGGCATTCAGGCCACGACCGGACGCGGTGGCGCTTACATGACCGAGAACAACCTGCGTGACCAATCTCACGGTCGCATTTACCGCGTCGTCTGGAAGGACGGTCCGAAAAGCTCCATCAAGTCTCTCGCGAAGGCGAAGACTTCCGAACTCGTGGCGGCGCTCGACAGTGGCAACCAATTCTGGAGCCTCACGGCGCAGCGATCCACGCGCTGTGGTCGCTCGAAGGAATCGGAGCGCTCAACAAAGACACGCATCAAAAGGCGTTGCTCGATAAAGACCCGGCACTGCGCCGAAACGCGATTCGCGCGCTGCCTGCGAACGACGCCGGACGCCTACTCTTCTTCAGCAGTCCGGTGATTCAAGACCCGGACTTGCTCACGCGCCAGGTTGCGTTTGTGAAACTCGCCGAGTTCCCGACCATTCCCGAAATCCAAACCGTCGTCGCCCAACTTCCACGCGTCGCCGCCAATACCAACGATGCGTTCTTGAACGACGCGCTCACCTTGCTTGGTCGGATTCACAAAGTCTCTGGCGTCGGCGTGGAAGAAGTGAAAGTTGCCGCAGGCGATCCGAAGCGTGGTGAGGATTTGTTCTACAACAGCCCCATTGCCGCTTGTGCTTCCTGCCACACCGTCAAAGGCAAGGGCGGCGACGTCGGCCCCATCCTCGATGGAATCGCCGTCCGCGCCGACAAAGCCTACATCGT
>QHZE01000516.1 GCA_003225335.1 Acidobacteriota bacterium | reverse complement strand
CTTCAAGTGGCAACTCGCCGAAGAGACCGGCGAGGGATGACTTGACATCGAACGTTCTGCGCTCCCGTACTACGCTCCGTGCAGGCTAAAGCCTGAACTCCGAACCTGCGCGCGCATCTTTGCGATTCTTTCCGCCTTCGCGTCTTCGTGGTGAAAGAAGGACACTTTCTTACAGCTTCTCTTCCAGGTTTTCCAGGAACTGCATGGCTTCCCGGATGATCTGCACGGCCCCGGGTTTGAAGTCGAAGACTTCGAGCGAGACCCAACGCGAATACTTCAAACCGGCCAGGGTTTGAAAAACGGGACGGAAGTCGAAAGTCCCCGTGCCGGGATGGCGCCCGTCCATTTCATTCACGTGCACGTGGCGGATGTAGCCGAAGTGCCGCTTCACCAGAGCATCGAGCGGCTCCCGCTCGTCGGCGGTGTTGTGAAAATCAAACATCGACTGGATCGCCGGATGGTGGATCTCCTTGACGATCCCACCGCCTGGTCGAGCGTGTTGACGACGTCCGTGTCCTTGCCGGCCAGGGGCTCGAGAGCAATGGTCACGCCTCGATCTCCCGCATGAGACGCGACGGATGCGAGGCCGTCCCTGAGATGCTTTACGGCCTCTTCCGGGGAATTCCCTTGTGAAGCGCGCTGCTTGGGGGAGCCCAGGACCATGATGCCCTTGTCTCCCAGATCCGCGCAAAGATCGATCAGCTTGAGGAAATACGCCCAGGATTTTTCCCGCACCGCACGATCCGCCGTGGTGACGTGCAGCCACTTCGGGGTGAGCAGCAGCCAGTGAAGCCCCACAAACGCAACCCCCTCGGAGCGCATGATGTCTTGAAGCTCGCGCCGCCGGGCTGCGCTGATTTCATCCGCGTGCTCTGCCAGCGTAAATGGCGCGATCTCTATGCCCGCGTAACCCGCTTCACGGATCGCCTTGCACGCGGGGGCAAATTCCAATTTTTCAAATACCTCATTGCAAACGGAGTATTTGAAGCGACGACCGGCGGCCGCATGGAGGGCGTTCAGCCACAGAGACGCCAGCCCGGCGCCGAGCGTTCGCAGCATTGTTCTTCGATTCATTCCGGGCTCCTGTTTACCACAAAGACGCGAAGACGCAAGAATCACAAAGGTAAGTTTTCTTTTCTATCTTACCGTCTTTTATAATCCGTACGGAGTACCTTAGCATCACGGTTTCTGTAAAGTCGTAATTTCTTGAAAATGGCAAATGATAAATGACCAATGACAAATGGCGAATTCCCGGGAGAAGCTGCCCCCGTCTATTTGTCATTTGTCATTTTGAGTCCGGAGAGGTGATAGTTGAGTCTAGACTTTGATAGTGTGACGTGGCAGCGCAAACTGCATGGGGCGCTGATCCCGGCCGTTCCGGTCCCTTTCGATGCGGACGGAAGAATGCACCGCGCGGCGCAGGACGCCTATGTCCGATATATGGCCGAGCAGCCTGTCGCAGGCGTTGCCGTCTGGGCCCACACAGGACGGGGCCTCGTGCTTGGCCCCGATCAGCGACGGGAAGTGCTGCGCTGCTGGCGCGCCGGATTTCCCCGCGATCGTTGCATTGTGGCCGGCGCCGGCGCCAATGTGCAGCGAGAGTCAGATCCGCAGGCATACGTGGACGCCGCGCTGCGCGCCGCGCAAGAGGCCGTCGAGCTTGGAGCCGACGCGCTTCTTCTCCATCCGCCCACGCTGTTCCGCGGCTATCCGGACAAGGACGAACAGATCGTGCGGTATCACGAGCGGCTGGCGTCGTTGAACGCGCCGCTCATCCTGTTCTATCTCTACGAGGCCGCGGGAGGCATTCTGTACACGCCGGCGGTTCTCGCGCAGCTGCTCGCGCTCCCGCAGGTGATCGGGATCAAGATGGCGACCCTCGACAGCGTCATGACGTTTCAAGACGTCTCCCGCCAGATTGAGAAAGAGCACCCCGAAAAGATCCTTATTACCGGCGAGGACCGCTTCTTGGGCTACAGCCTGATGCACGGCGCCCGCGCCGCGCTGATCGGCATGGGAGCTGCCTGCTGCCGGCTTC
Source organism: Acidobacteriota bacterium (assembly GCA_003225335.1). Lineage (GTDB taxonomy): Bacteria > Acidobacteriota > UBA6911 > UBA6911 > UBA6911 > Gp18-AA60. The sequence goes on along the minus strand of QHZE01000516.1, from coordinate 1,214 downwards.
AAGCGGACTTGATCCGGGCTTTCTTTTCACACAGGGCGCGCAAGTTCCTGGAGCTGTCTCGAAAGGTGGACCTTCTGGCGGAACACACATTCATTGCGCCCATGGAAGGATACATCCGACGCATGTTGTGGGTCCTGGTACACCTTGGCGTCATTCCGGTCGAGGCGGCCCATGACCCGTGGGGCCCGGAGTTGCCCGAAACCGAGTTTATTGCCTTGCGAACCTTGCTTCATGAGATTGGCGAAGTCGGCGAAGTCGGCAGAGGGGCAGGGGAGCTGAGGGGCGGAGGAGCATCGGGGTGAATGTCTTCACAAAATGACAAATGAGAAATGACAAATGACCAATGACAAATGAAGGAAGAGGGGTTCTCTCGAGTCAATTTGTCATTTGTCATTGGTCATTTGCCAAAGCGTTGCCTGCACCCTCGGCGCCCTGTGGTCAATGCGTTTCATTGCGGCTTTGCCGCGCCGGGATTCCTTCAAGTGACTGAAGAACCGATGCTGTATCCCCTTCCTCCGCAACCTGACCTTCCCACTTCCGTGGCCGGCCAGATTGCCGAAGATTACGAACGGCTCAAAGAGAGCTGGCCGTCGTCGCTGGAAGATTACATTCTCGGCCGGTACCGGATCGACCTCACCAGCGAATACGGAGGAATAGAGATCAAGAACCCTTTTGGCAAAGCATCCGGCCAGCTCTCCCTGGCCACCCACCAGGTGCAAAAGGACGCAGAGTCCGGTCTGGGTTTCGTGGTGCTCAAGACGGTTATCGCGCAGAACGAATCGGGCTCGCAAAGCATGCAGGACTGGGCCATCAAAGAAACGCACATGACCGTGGAGCGCATCGCGGGTTCGAACGGCCAGGAAGGATGGACAGTCACCTGGAAGGGGCGGGGATGGCACGAATCGTTCGCGAGTTATCTCGGGTTCTTCGCCGAAGCGCTGAGCGCTGCGCGAGACGCGAACACGCTGGTGGCGCCGTCGTGCAAGTACCATCTCCCGATGCCGGGAGAGAAGGTCTGGCGCACCGATGAGTACGCCTTCACGACAGCTGCCCTGCTCGAGGTCTGGAAGCGGCATGGGCCGGCGCAGCGGCCCATGCCGCTGGAGAAGGACTTCAGCCCCACGCTGGCCGGCTCCCCTCGCGCAGCGCAAATGGAAACCATCATCGAATGGCTGCGAAGCGTCCCCGGGCTCATTCGTCAGGCAGTCGAACCG
>QHZE01000515.1 GCA_003225335.1 Acidobacteriota bacterium | reverse complement strand
GGCCATGGCGAAGGGCTTGAATTTCAGCCAGTGCTTCGGGCGAGTCAGCCGGCCTGCAGAAGCCAGCTTGTCGTAAAGGGGCGTCGCGGGATAAGGAGTGAGCAGGCCGAACACAGGCAACCCCGGCGGCCAAGAACGGATCTGCTCTAGAGTGCGTTCCGCCGTGCCGGGATGGTCGCCGTCCATCCCGAAGATGAATGAGGTGATGGCGTAAAGACCATGCTGAGCGAGGCGTTCCAAGACGCTCCCATATTCGGCGGGCTTGTTAAAGCTCTTGGCCACGCTCTTGAGATTTTCCGGATCAATCGATTCCAAGCCTATGAAGATCCACTTGCCACCGCTCTGAGCGATCAGCGAGACCAGCTCTTCGTCGCGCAGTAAGTTCATGCTGATCTGCGCAATCCAGGGGACTTGTGCGTTGCAGGCGATGATCTCTCGCAAGAGTGACTTGGTCCGCCGTGGGTTGATGGCGAAGTTGTCGTCAATGAAAAAGACCACGACCTTTCCCTTCTCTTGCTTCTCCAGGGACTTCAACATTAGGAGTTCATGAATCACGCTTTCGTTGGAGCGGAAGCGAATCGAATCGCCGAAGAAGCCCGTCACGGTGCAGAACTCACAGCCGTAAGGGCAGCCACGGCCGGACTCGATCGGAATCAGATGAAAGCTCCGCCAGGTCATGCCGAGAGCGGTGAGAATTCGCCGCCCCAGCCTGGGAAAGTGCTTGATCAGGTTGAACTGGTCAAGGTCCATGCGGTCCCACGGCACCTCCGGATAATCGCACAGCGAGGGCTTCGCTTCCTTGCCCGCGGCGTCCAGGGGCGCGTAAATCTCCTTCAAGGCGCGGCGCTCAGCGTCGGCAACAATCTGCGGCCAAGTTGCGTCGGCTTCCCCTAGGGCTATGGCGTCGGCGTGGCGCGGGCCGCCGTCGCGCCCCAGGGGTTCATCGGGTACCTCCGTAACGTGCGGGCCTCCCATCACCACCGGAACACCTGCGGCGCGCACGGCGTCCGCCATGCGGTAGGCTTTCGCCGCCATCCGGGTCATGGCGCCAATCCCAACCAAGTCAATGTGGTAGTCCCGGACGTATTGCACCAGCTCCGGCTCGCTCATGCGGCGCGCGTTGCCGTCCAGCAGGAACACCTGGTGACCGGGGGGTGTGAGCGACTTAAGCAGGAACATCCAGAGGTGCGGCATGAAGTTGTTCGTGACTTCGTTATCCGGGTTGTAAAGCAGGATGTTCATTTTTGTTCCCTTGTCATTGCTAGCCTATCCTGGCTCAGGATGAAATGGAGTGATGAGGTTGTTTTCACAGCGGCAGGCGGCTCGCGGCGGGATATGATATCTCCGATGCATGACGACGCTGAAGCCCCAGGTGAGCGACTCCAAGCTTCGGGTCGCCCTCGCCCCAAACCTGTTACCCTCAGGCGCAGTTTGGGAGTGAGTCCATCGTACAGTAGCCTCGGGAAAGGCCCACCCGAGGTACACGAATTGGGGCGACGCGCAACCGCTCTGGCCGGGAAGGACACTCAAAGGGTTCGAGCAAGTGTTCGCGAATGCAAGGCCAGCAGGTAGTGAACTATCCGCCATGACGGTCGCGGGTGCGCGTGATACTTGAAATGCAGAGCTACCCACGAAGCCAAGCAACACCGCATTGGCCATGAGGACCGAACGCCGAGATCCTTTC
>QHZE01000136.1 GCA_003225335.1 Acidobacteriota bacterium | reverse complement strand
CGCGGAGCCTTCCGGCTGAATGCCTGTGGAGCCTGCGCGACTCTCGCGGCGGGCCTGTCATCCCGCACAGCCAGAGCCAGCTCCTTTATACGAAGAAAGGTCAGGTAATCCTCGGCTCCTTCCGCGACTGATTGCCCGACCAGCACCGTGACTCTCTCGTGGAGAGCGTCCATGCGCGCGTCCGGATGACGCCAACTGTAAGACAGAGTTTCAGGCGCGAGAGCGCCCAGGTACGGGTGTATCGCAGAACGGGACAGCAGAGCGGACCCGGGCGGGATCAGAAGGCGAACTGCATACTGGATAAGATCTATGCACTCCGTCAATCCTTCGGATTCCACAAACTCCAGCATTTCTATGTAATCATCCAGGGTCGTCCAGGGCGTAAAGGCTAACAGCGAGGGTCTCAGGACGATTCCCGCACCCCGGACCACACGCAGCGCCTCATAAACATCCGCGCGCGTGTGCCCCTTCTCCAGATTGGCAAGCACCGTGTCGCTCAGCGATTCCACCGCGGAAACAATGAAGATGCACCCCAGGCCGGCAAACTCCCGCAGCAGACTCCGATATTTCAGCAAGTGCTCGACCTTTGCGGTAAAGTCGAAAGTAAGGTGCGGGAAGCGCTCGCGCATCGTTCGCACAATCCGGAGCGAATGCGTCGGGCCATTGAGAAAGTCCGGATCCCCAAACGTGATGTGGCGGGCGCCGGCCTCCGCCAGGCGCCTGATGTCCTCCAGCACGACTTCCTGCGGGACGGCGAAGAAGCGGCCATGATAGACGGGAGGGATGGGGCAATGCAGGCACAGATGCTTGCAACCGCGGGTCGCTTCCACGTAACCCGCCAGGAGTTTGGCCTCCGAGCTTTCGAGCCGGGCATAATGCCGCAAGGCTGGGAGCGTCGAGCGGACCGGCACAGGGAAGGACAAGCGCCTCAAGTACGGAACCGGGATTTCCCCGCGGCGGCCAACACCCTGGATCGCGTCCTCTTTTCCTTGATGCATCGACTGCACCAGACGCAGGAGCGGTTCTTCGTACTCGCCTCCAATCACCGTGTCGGCCACATGCTCCAGCAGGTACTCAGCGTTAAGTAGCGCGTAGATGCCGTAAAAACAGATGTGGCACCGCGGATTCTCTCTCCGGATGCGCTCGGCCGCGCGGACACCCAAACGCAGAGCCGTATGCATGGGGACCGAGATTCCGGCGAATCTGGCGTGCCGAACGCGGCCGGCGTCCCAACCCTCCACGGGCAACTCGAGAGTGAACGGACGATATCCGGCCTGTTCGAGAAAGGCCATGGGCATGGCCAGGCCCATCGGCTGGTGCCCGAGCTCATAACATGAGATGAGCAGAATCGCTCCCGGTTCCCTCAGTTCCACGCACCAATGATAGCAATACCAGGGTCTGACCCTGAAAATTTAATTCTCTACGTGAAAATGCTTCGCGGCTTGGCAAGGATTTTCGCTCAAATGACAAATGGCAAATGAACAATGACAAATAGAAGTCAGAAGTCCGGACAACAAACTGCACCAGTCCCGATAGTAACGGGTCGCCAAGAATTGGATTTTCAAGACCTGGGCCGCCTTGTATGATCGAGGCGCTCCGTCAACTGCGTATGGAGACTTACGATCTCATCATTATTGGATCCGGTCCCGCGGGACAGCGCGCTGCCATCCAGGGGGCCAAATCCGGAAAACGCGTCGCGCTGATTGAGAGGCGCGAAGTGGTGGGCGGCACCTGTATCAATTCGGGTACGATTCCGAGCAAAACGATGCGCGAAGCGGTGCTCCACCTCTCGGGCTTCCTTTACCAGAGCATTTATGGAGTAAGTTACCGGGTTAAAGAAAAGATCACGATGGCGGACCTTGCCTTCCGCGTCCAGCACGTCATAAAGACCGAGACCGATGTGACGCTCGCCCAGCTGACTCGCAACGGCATCGAAGTCCTCACGGGATGCGCCAGTTTTGTGGATTCCACCCACCTCCGTGTCGACAGCTCGCGCGGAATGTCGGACTGCGAGGCGCGCGTCATCATCATTGCGACCGGGACCAAGCCGGCGACCTCGCCGAAAGTCCCCATCAACGGCCGCACGATCATCAACAGCGACCAGATCCTGCAGACGCCCAACATTCCCAAGACCTTGATCGTCGTGGGTGGAGGAGTGATCGGCGTGGAATACGCGAGCATGTTTGCGGCGCTCGGAGTCCGCGTGATCCTGGTGGAGAAGCGGCCGCGTCTGCTCGAGTTTGCCGACGCCGAGATTGTAGAGGCGCTCTCGTATCACCTGCGGGACAGCCGCGTCACCATGCGGCTCAACGAAGAGGTCAAAAGCGTCGAGGAGATGCCCGACGGAACCGTCGTCGCCAACCTGGAGAGCAAGAAGAAAATCTCGGGAGACGCGCTCCTGTTTGCCGTGGGCAGGCAAGGAAACGTGGACGAGCTCAATCTGGCCGCCTGCGGAATTGAAGCGGATGAACGCGGGCGCATCCCGGTCGATTCCGAATTCCGGACCAGGCAACCCAACATCTATGCTGCCGGGGACGTGATCGGGTTCCCCAGCCTTGCCTCCGTATCGATGGAGCAGGGGCGGCTCGCCGCCGCCCACGCGCTTGGTCTGCCGGTGCATTCCAATTCCGCCGTCTATCCTTACGGCATCTACACGATTCCGGAGATTTCCTTCATAGGCAAGACGGAGGAACAGCTCACCGACGAAGACGTCCCTTACGAAGTCGGGGTCGCCTACTATCGCGAAATTGCGCGCGGTCAAATACGGGGGGACACGACGGGGCGCCTCAAGCTCATCTTCCACCGGGAAACCAAAGAGCTTCTGGGTGTGCACATCATAGGCGAAGGCGCTTCCGAGATTCTGCACATCGGGCAGGCGGTCATGATCTTGAAAGGCACGGTGGAGTATTTCGTCGATACCGTCTTCAATTATCCGACACTGGCGGAGTGCTACAAAGCGGCCGCTTTCAATGGCCTCAACAAACTGGCCAGGTTTTGAATCGCTGGAAAGGAGCGCATGGGACGGGCAATCGGTGTGCTTGCCGTGGAGCACGTGGCGGTAGGACTGATTGAAGACAACCGGGTGGCCGGCGCGCTTCACCTGTACCCTGAAAAAGGGAGAGAGCTGGCCGGATTGCGAGAGATGCCCGCAGAAACGATCGCTCAGTGTGTGTGCGAACAGATCGAAGCCGTCGGCAAAGGTCTCGCGGTGGAGAGCATCGGCATCGGCTTTCCCGGAATCATCCGGGACGGACTCATCGAAGAGTCCCCCAATCTGCAACAGGTTAAAGGCTTCCAGCTCGGTGCCAGCCTCTCCTCAGAGTTAAGCAAGAGGGGCATCTCCGCGCCGGTTCACGTTTTCAACGACGCCGACGTGATGGCCGCGGGTATCGCCGCCACGCGAGGACATCTGGGCCGGTTCATCCGTGTATGGACTCTGGGCGACGGCATCGGGTTCGGACGCTATCCATGGGCCGAAGGAGTCTGGGAAGGCGGACACTGCGTGGTTACGCTCGACCCCAAGGAGCATTTCTGCGGCTGTGGGGGCCGGGGACACCTGGAAGGGATCATGGGTCACCGGTCGATGCGGCTGCGTTTCCTGGATATGGAACCCGAGGAGGTGTTCGAAAACGCCCGGGCCGGCGACAGCCGCTGCGTGACCTTCGTAAGAATGTGGCACCGGGCGCTGGCAGCGGCCACCGCCACAAGCATCCACATGGATGGTCCCGGGAAATTCTTTATATCAGGCCCCAACTCCAAGTACATCGACATGCGACTGCTGAACATGTACGTGCAGGAGATGGTCAAGATGAGCCCGCTGCAGGGGAGCCTTTTCGAGCTGGTTTCAGTGAGCGACGAGATCGGCGTCATCGGAGCGGCGGTCAACGCGCAGAGTCGTACTCGATTGACGAATGACGATTGACGAATTGGCTGTTTGATTTCATCCGTCACTCGTCATTCGTCAATCGTCACTCGGCCGAGATATCTCTGGATTGACCAATGACGTATCGGCATTTGATTTCATTCCTCATTCGTCAATCGTCAATCGTATGATCGGGACAGACAAAACGGCGCCGCACGGATTCAATGCGTCAGAGATAGGCGCCATCGCACACCTCTACCGGGGCGAAATGTACCGGAGCAAGGTATGGCGGACCCGGCTGGATGCCACGACAAATTGGGCCGTGGCCACAACGGGGATTGCCCTTTCAGTCACCTTCAGCACTAGAGAAAACTCGCCCATGCCGCTCATTCTGGTGAGCCTGCTCCTCCTCGTATTCCTGGGCATCGAAGCGCGCCGCTATCGCTATTTCGATATCTGGAGAACCCGCGTGCGCCTGATGGAAGTCTGTTTCTACGGGCCGCTGTTGCGGGGAGAAGGGGTGCGCACCGAGAATGGCTGGAATCGGGCCCTGGCGACCGATTACAAGAACCTCCGGTTTCACATCAGTTTCTGGGAAGCGGCCGGACGGCGGTTGCGCCGCAACTATCTCTGGATCTTCGCGACTCAGGGTCTCAGTTACCTGGCGAAGATATTGATCCACCCCACACCGGTCCCCTCACTCGACGATCTGTGGGCGCGCGCGGCCGTGGGACCCATACCGGGACAGGCTGTGCTTCTCTTCGGCCTGTTCTTTCATTCGAGCCTGGCGCTGTTGGCGCTCGTAACTCTGCGGCGGCAGGAAGCCGCAGGCCGGGTGCAGGGGCCCGATGAGCAGGGCGACCCGATGCTCCTATTCGACCTCAAAGCCTGAACAGATTGCGGATTGTGGATTGCGGATTAGAAGAGATTGAAGCGCTGATCCATGGAAGAAACGACATTCTTTTTCGTGATCGTTGCCTCCATCAAGATTGTGCCCTAAGGCTAACGCATAATGGCAATCCGAAATCCGCAATCCGAAATCCGCAATCGGCAATCGGCAATCCGAAATCAGAGGTAGCGGGCGAGCGCGTCGATCTGCGCATCGCGCAGTCCTTCCATGATTCGCGGCGTGTCTTCGGGCTGGGCTCCGTTACGAATCACTGCGGTCACGGCAGCGGTCATGCTTAACGGATCCTCATCCCCTGGAAACATGACATTGCGGCCCACCATCGTCCCCCTCACGTTGCTCCCGCAACGAATTCCCGCCGCAAATTCCTGCAGAGTAGGTAAAGGGTCCCCGTGCGCGGGCCCGCCCAGGAGCAAGATCGGCAGGGTCGTGGCCAAAGCCACCGGCTCGAGATCGGGGATGCAGGGAATCTTAAGCCATGTGTTGCGGCTGGTTTCGCCGAGCCCGGCGCAAATGCCTGTCCATTTCACAAGCTCGGCTGCCGTGTAACTGGTCGAGTAGGCTCCGGGTTTGCCTTTCATCGGCAGCGGTTCTACAAATGCCAGGAGGTTGCGCCGGCTCAGCGCCGTCACGGCGTGGGCGCACTCTCCCAGCGTCACGAGCGTCCGCTCATCGTCGTCGACCACCCGGATCAGCATCTTGCCGCCGTCGAGCCCGAGGCTGGCAATCGATTCGGCCGTGAAGCTCGTAAAGCGATCGTGGATTTCTCCCGCGACGTTCACGATTCCTCCGCGATTCATGCACCCCGCCATGACCCGGTCATCCAGAAAGGACGGACCACCGGCTTCCTGGACAAGGTAATCCAGAACCAACAGATCCTCGATCATGTCCGTGTGCGCCATCACCCCGTCAAAATCCGGACACATAAGAACTCGGAGCGCCCGCCCCAGGTACTCCTGGCGGTTCCCCATTAAAAGCGGCTGATTCAGCGTACCTACAACCCCTCTCCCAGGGTGATCGCAGGCGAGCATGTTGAGCTTTCCCGCCCGCGCCGGCTGCGGGCGGCGTTTGCGGCGAGCCGCTGAGGCGAGGATAATTTCAGGCCGTTCTACTCGCGCCGCGGTAATCGCATCCATGACGCGCCTGGGTAAGAATCGCTTCACATCGAACCTGTACTGCATTCCGCTCCCTCCAAAGTGCGGGCAGGATAGTACGGGCAACGATGCAAGCGCAAGCACGGGAACGGAGGATGTATAATACGTTTTTGTTTTCACCGCGGAGGCACAGGTCGTGGGAAAAAATCGTAGCGCCGGCGTCTCGCCGGCATGTGAGCCTCGACAACTTCTTTTGCGTCAACAGGACCTTTGCCGGCTGGAAGCCGGCGCTACATTTTTTCTCACGACCACAGGGGCCGCAGAGAAAAAATTCTCTGCGATTCCTTCGCGCTTAGTACTCCAGTTCATAATTGCGGTAACGTAATTAGCTCCGGGAGTAGCAGAGGGCCGACAGTGAATAGGCCCGGCCGTGAGGCCGGGATTGGGCGTCCGTCAAGGTGGAGCGCCCAAGGTGCGACACGACCGGAGTGCCGGGCCTTCGGCCCTCGTGTCAGGGGTGTCGAGAAAACCCCGCCCTGACGGGCGGGGCTATTCACTGGAGGGCCTTCGGCCCCCGCTAAAACCGGCTTCAAGCGTCATTGCCGATTTCGTTACCGTAATTGCGAAGAGAAGTACTTGGGGCTTCGCGGTAAGACCAACCTGCATCAACCGCGAAGGCGCTAAGATCGCGAAGGACCGCAAAGAATGGCGCCTTCCAAGGAGGGCGAGTGTCTGACCAAGGGTTCGCTGGCCTGCGCGTTCTCGCGTTGGAGAGCCGGCGTTCCGCCGAAATGGCCCGGCTCATCGAGAACAGCGGCGGGATTCCGACGGTCGCTCCGTCGATGCGCGAGGTTCCGTTGGAATCCAATACTGAAGCGCTCGAATTCGCGCGTGTGCTTCTGGAGGGAGAATTTCACGTTGTTATCTTCCTGACGGGAGTAGGCACGCGCACTCTGGCGCGCGCAGTCGAAACCGCGTACCCTCGGGAGAAATTTGCAGAAGCGCTCCGGCGTGTCGCCGTTGTAGCCCGAGGTCCTAAACCGATCGCGGCTCTCAAAGAGCTGGGCGTACCGGTAAGCGTTGCCGTGCCCGAACCCAACACCTGGCGCGAAATTCTTGAGGTGCTGGATGCAAAGAGAGACTCGATACCGCTTCAAGGGCGGCGTGTCGCGGTGCAGGAGTACGGAGTATCAAATCCCGAGCTGCTGGCGGGATTGGCCGGGCGCGGCGCAACCGTGACACGCGTTCCTGTATATCAGTGGGCGCTCCCGGAGGACACAGCCCCCCTGCGGTCCGCAATCTATGGAATCGCGCGCGGCGAGTTTGACGCAGTCTTGTTCACCACCTCGATCCAGGTGGTGCACCTGTTCAAAATCGCGGCGGAAATGAAACTCGACGCGGAAGTCCGCCGTGCCCTGGCCCGGACGGCGATAGGCTCGATCGGACCGACCACCTCGGAGGAGATCAAAAAGTACGGCCTCAGCCCCGACCTGGAACCTTCCCACCCCAAGATGGGTTACCTGGTCAAGGAACTCTCCGAACGGAGCGGCGAAATCCTCCAGCGCAAGCGAGCGCAACAACAGTAGGCAGTCGGCAGTGGGCCGTAGGCCGTGCGTTTAAAGGGAGAGCCTTCTGCCTTCTCTACTCCGTGTCCTGTGTGGTGAACATCATTACCATGCGAGCTGCAAATGGAAGCGAAATGTCCTGCCGTCGTTCAGGGTGTTGGTTATGTGTCCGAAGTTCGCGTTCGCCAGCTCAAACCCGGGCTCGGCAAACTGCGGCGTATTGAACAAATTGACCGATTCGGCGCGGAAGGTGACCCGCTTTTCGGGGCGAATCGTCCATGTCCTTGACAACGCCGCGTTGACGTTGCGGATCGGGCCTTTTCGGAACACGTTCCGCCCAAGATTTCCGCGCTCATCCGTCGGCTGTATGAACGAAAACGCAGAGCGCGGCAGCAGAAGATAGGACGTGTCCGGGTCATCGATCGTGCGCCCGAGGATGGAGGGGTCCAGAAGATTCGGGCGGTCACCCCCGTTGGCATCCACGTTGCCGAAACCGGGCCCGTCCGAGCCGGAGGCGACGCTAAACGGGATTCCGGTCTTGATCAGGACAACCGCCGACAGGTTCCAGCCGGCGCCCACCTTCTCAAGCCAGCCCCTCCGAGCCGCCAATGGAAGAGCATAGGAGCCGCGCCACAGAAAGGCATGCGTCTGGTCGAAAGAACTCAGCCCCTTCATGTCTCGATGGGTTTCGAACTCCGACTGGCTGCGGGCCAGCCGCGAGTCCTGGTCGGCGGCGGTGTTGGTATAGCTGCTTCCCAGATCCAGCGCCTTGCTCCACCAGTACGAAGCGTCCAGGGAAAGACCGCGCCAGCGGGGAACGACCAGGGAGACCCGGCCGGCGTCGAAGTAGCCGCTCGAACCATTCAGGACCCAACGAATCTCTGCATAGTCCGGGTTCGGGCGGCGCAGGTTGACGGTTGCGCTCGTCTGCTCGATTCCGGGAACCGGATGTGCGCGGTTCAGATACCACATGATCAGAAGCTTGTGCGAGCGGCTGCCCACGTAGCCGAGCTGCAGTTTCCACGAGGGAGACCAGTCCGGCTCCCAGCTGATGTTGTATTGGTGCGAATACGGAGTCGCAAGTTCCGGGTCGAGCAGATAAAGGTTGCCCTTGGCGTCCGGAAGCCGGCCGTCTTGAGTCAATCCTCCAAGCGGATTCACCAGGTTTGGCGCCGGCACGACGATCTTGACGCTCCCCGGGGGGCTGAATCTTACCTGCTGAAAGGTTACGGGAAAGATTTCTCCGTAATGAAGACCGTAAGCCGAACGCAGCACACCCCCTCGTCCCCGAAACCTGTATGCGAAACCGAACTGGGGCGCCAGATTGTTGCAGTCACAGTCGTAGGGAATCTTATTGAGGCCGTTTACCTCCACCGGACGCGTGACCGGCTGGTAACGCAGACCGTACTGAAGAGTGAAATTTGGAAGCGCCTTCCAATTGTCGCCCGCGTAAAACTGCATGTCCCAGTTGCGAAAGCCCCGGCGGACATTGCCGATGGAAATAATGTGCTGCGTGGGCGTTCCGAGCCGAAAGTTCGTGATTGCGTCCCTGCCGAAATCGTTGGCGAAGGAAAAGAAGCCCCGGTGCGCATCCGACTCGATACCGTTGACCTGCCGCCGTACAAGGGCAAAACCCGCGCTCCAGTTGTGACCGCCCCTCAACTTCCGCACCTGACCCGCATACCGGAAGAGATTCTGCGCCCGATCGATGGGAATGCTCCCCTGCGGACCCAACGTTTCCAGGCCTGAAATCGACACCTGCGGACCCACCGCGTTCTCTTCCGGGCGCAGGAACGATACGAGCCGATCAAACCCGAGAGAAAAGTCGGTGACGGTGGCCGAAGTCCATTCCCGGCTCCAGTTCATGCGAATCCTCTGCGATCTCGTGGTAGTGTCGGGATTCTGCCCCGCCACCAGTTGGAACGCATCGACATTCTGGGATGCGAACTGAAACTGCGCGGCAACCCGGTCCCTGGAGCTCAGATCCTGGTCCATGCGAATTCCCGCATTGTTGTTGTCTATCTCCTGAGGGGAGCTCCTGTTGAGCGCGCGCGGGTTGATATCGGTGCGGTTCGGCAGCTCCGGCGGATAGGCGGCGAGAAAGCGGGCTACGATTGCCCGTGTCGCGGGATCCGTCGCCAGCGGTGTCCTCTCGTCTGCCTTGGGGACCAGGACATTGCCGTTGACGCTGCCGCGCACTTTCTGCTGGCTCGCATCGACAAATACACGCGCTCGTCTCCACAAGGGACCCCCGATCGTGAATCCATAATCATTGTCCCGCGCGGGCTTGACGTCGCCGACCTGAAAGAAAGAGCGCGCGCTGAAGATGCTGTTGAGATGGGAGGCATAGACTGTGCCGTGAGTTCCAGCCTTGAGCGGCGCCGCCATCTGGAAGGCTTGCGCCGGGGGGTTCCCGAACTCCGCGCCGAAATAGTTGTTCCCCGGAGAGAACTCGCGGACGATGGTGGCGGTGGTACCGAGCCGCACGTTCAGCTCCTTGAGCGCGTTGTTGTCGACCAGATTGAACTGGATGTTTTCGTTGCGCCGGCTCTCGCCGGCGTCGGTGTCCGTCTTCCCCAACAGATTCAGCTCGATGCGCTTGTGAGAATCGGAAGGCTTGAGGTCTTCTTCCTTTTGTTTCTCCGGGGGGAGAGCAGGTTTTTCTGCCGGTTGCGCCGCAGCCTTTCCTGCACCCGCGACAAGCAGAAGTATCAACAGAGCAAGTCTCATAAGAACCGCATTACTAGCACAACACCCACCACGGTGCATAGACTTTCACAGTGCACAACAAAGATCCTTTGCGTTCCTTTGCGCCTTCGCGTCTTAGCGGTGAAAAAAAGGTCCGCATTCACCGCTAAGACGCAAAGACTCGAAGAATCACCATTGCAAATTGCCTTTTGTGTCTGGCTGCTGTAGGTTAGTCCTGCCAAAAACGCGCCGAAAACACGCTCAGTTGAAAGAAGAGGGGATCTTCATGTACAGGATTGTGGGAGGCGACGGTCGCGAATATGGTCCCGTGAGCGCCGATGAGATAGCGCGCTGGATTTCCGAGGGTCGCGTAAACGCGCAGACTCTTACCCGAAGCGAGGAGAGCACAGACTGGAAACCTCTTTCGACATTTCCGGAATTCGCCGGCGCTCTGCATGCGGTCGCTCCTGGCGCGGGGCTGCCTCCCCTTCCTCCCCAAAGCCCGGATCAACTGGCGGCCGCCATTCTGGCACGCGGCTATACGGTAGATATAGGGAGTTGCCTGAGCCGCAGCTGGGGGTTGTTGAAAGCCAACTTCTGGCTCGTGGTCGGAACGACACTGCTGATATACGTACTCCTGGGCGGCATAGGCGCCGGTTTGTCGCATTTGGCCACCCTGTGGTTGGGGCTGAGCTTGCACCGGTTCGCGGTGGCTGGTGGCGTCGTCGGTTCGGTTTGGCACATGATCTTTGGCGGGTCGCTGCTCGGCGGTCTTTACTGGTTCTACCTCAGGCTTATCCGCGGGTACTCTCCTGACGTCGGCGATGCGTTTGCAGGCTTCACCCTGGCCTTCGCGCAGCTGACGCTGGCCTATATCGTGAGCGCGCTCCTTACCTGTGCGGGCCTTGTGTTCTGTTTTCTGCCGGGAATATATCTTGCTGTCGCCTGGATATTCACGCTCCCGCTCGTGATCGACAAACGCATGGACTTCTGGGAGGCAATGGAAGTGAGCCGGAAGGTGGTGACCAGGGAATGGTGGAGCGTTTTCGCGCTGATCATCGTTGCCGGTCTGGTCGGTGGTGCGGGAATTCTGGCCTGCTGCGTAGGAGTCCTCGTGACAGCGCCTATCGGATTCGGTGCGTTGGTGTATGCGTACGAGGACATATTTGGAACGCAACAGCCCAGTTCGGCGCTCAGGCTTTAGCCTGCTTGGGCAGTGGCAGCCTGAAACGCCAAAAACTCAGGAGGAACATATGCACACTTCTTCAGCGCTTGACGCGAAAGGAATTTCACGGCGGCATTTCCTGGCCGGACTTGCACCGGCAGCCGCATCTTTGGTCTTCTCAAGAACGTCTTCGTCCCGCGCCGGCAGCGCAGAAAGGGGACCCGTTCTCGGCAGCGGCGCTCACAAGTATGAGTGGGTGAAAGGCTGGGGCCAGCTACCGGAAGGGATGCAGTTCGGTAACACCCACGGCTGCATCGTCATCGACGGACGCGGGCGGGTTCTTGTCAACACCGACACGGAAAACGCGGTGATCATTTTTGATTCGAGCGGCAAGTTCCTTAAATCCTGGGGAAAAGATTTCAAAGGCGGCGCCCATGGGATGGCAATCGTGCGGGAAGGTGATAAGGAGCTCATGTTTCTGGCGCATACGGGGCGGCATGAAGTGGTAAAAGCCACCCTTGACGGCGACGTGCTAATGACGATCGCGTATCCCGAGAAGGCCGGAGTCTACAAATCAGCGCTCGAATACAAACCGACCAGTGTCGCCATAGGTCCCGGCGGGGACATCTACGTGAGCGACGGTTATGGGTTGAGCTGGATTCACCAATACGACTCCAAAGGGGAGTACATCCGCAGTTGGGGCGGCAAAGGGACCGACCCGGGACAGATGCGCACGCCGCACGGCATCTGGCTCGATACCCGGGGTAAGGAACCGCTCCTGGCCGTCGCGGACCGCGAGAACAATCGCCTGCAATTCTTCAGCCTCGACGGCAAGTTTGTGACCATGGTGACCGAGGAATTGAGGCGCCCGTGCCACATGGACCAGAGAGGGGCGGACCTGGCGATCGCCGACCTTGCGGGGCGTGTTACGATCTTCGACAAGAACAACAAGCTGATCACCCACCTGGGGGACAACCCCGACCCCAAGAAGCGAGCGAACAACGGCGTGCCTCGGGATCAGTGGGTCGATGGGGAGTTCATTGCTCCTCACTGTGCCCGTTGGGACGCTGACGGAAATCTTTACGTGTTGGACTGGGTCGCGGTCGGGCGTGTCACGAAGCTCAAGCACCTCAGCTAAGGGTTCGCAGAATCGACTTCCACCATGCCTTCACCCTCTAAGGGGGATTTTTTTCCCAGGACTAGGGTTTTACCTAGTTCCCAACGATCTTCCTGGCTGGTTAAGATCGCTCCGTTGGTCTCCCCTTTCGTCCAGCCTTCCCTGGCGCCACGATAGCCGAGTTTCGAGGCGTTTTGACAGGAAGTTCAAGCCATGAAGTCGCTCAATAAGGAACAGTCCGCGGCTGAGCGATTGGAATACGGGGACGTAGACGCTTGATCGCAAGCCCTCGTTTCCGGCGGAGTGCCTGAAAGACGTTTGGAGTGTTGAACCGCCAGATCCGAAGGAGTGCTGCCATGGCCACGGAAACGGATAGCACAGTGAGAGTCCTGATCGATTCGGACGCCGACATCGTGACGGCACGGCAGGAAGCCCGCGCGCTGGCGCAAAAGGCGGGTTTCGACGGCACGGATGTGGCTCTTATCGCAATCGCGACTTCCGAGGCGGCGGGCAACATAATCCGCAACTCAAAGCGCGGTGAAATCCTGGTCAGCATCGTTCACCAAGGGGAGACGCGAGGTATTTCCATCGTCGCCCGCGACGGCGGTGACGCCATGGAGGATCAATCCGCAGCGCTGGAGGATGATTACACGAACGGAAACGGTATCAGCCGCGGCTTGCGCAGGGCAATCCGGCGGATGGACGAATCTGAAGTGGAGTCCGTTCTCGGTTCAGGCACCGTAGTCAAGATGAAGAAGTGGATGTTTCGTTAGAAATCTCGCGATGAATCCGGCGAAAGAACTGACGCCGGAAAACTTGCCACGAGTTTAATCCCAATTCGAAATCCGCAATTCGGCGCCAGTGGGCTTTCGTTTGGAGTTCAGGCTTTAGCCTGCTCGGACACCGTGCAGCCTGAAGGCTGTGCTCCATACCTGGGTTTCGTGGGCTTTGGTTACCGTGCGGCCCGGTAAATTCGCTTCCGTCGCTCGGCCCAGTCCCGACTGGGGTAGATGCTGGGGGAAATCTCAATGAGCCGCGGAAGCAAATCAAATACCGCCACCGCCGTCCACCTGGAGCCTTGCCGGGTACGAAATCCTCGCTGGTTGAGGCTTTCCGCCATGTCGGACATCGGCTTGTCGGCCACGAGCAACTCCAGCATCAGGGTCATGGCCTCTCTTTCCGCAGGGTTCTCAACGAGGTGGGTGCAGTCCTCGGCCACCTTGAGCCCGTAGGGAACCTCCTCCCACGTCTCGACAGACGTCCCGGGCTCCTCGGATTCGCGCTCCCATTCCACCGCCACGAGTCTCCAACCCGTTTTCACCTTCTCGTTCCAGTACTCCAGGTTCGGCAGAGCCGTCAACTCTTCGCGCACACGCTTTTTGCCTTTCATACCGCCTCCGACTGGTACCGGTCTCGCTCTAGTGCGGATGTACACGCAACGTATGTGCCAGGGGATCAGGTCAATGGACAACCCTGGCCGCGCCCGACAAAAATGACTGCGCGGACGCCACTTGTGGGAGCCCTTAGAGTGGGACAGTTAGGTACGGGCGGTGCGCCGTAAGGGCTTCCTGGTGTTCGCCATCGGGCGGTAGGTATCCCAAATTCGGGCACCTTAGAGGACACGGACTTACACGGATCTCACGGATCTTCACGGATTTGTCAATCCGTTGAATCCGTGAAAATCCGTGTCCCGTACCACGTTCTGTAAAAAAATACGGTGCTCTCTGTGCATCTCCTTGTTCTCAAAATCACGGCTGGTGCTCCGGAGATGGATTCAGCAATTCGACTTCCCTGCGCAGCGCTCCGAAGCTCCGTCTCAACGCGGGATGATCGGCAGGATCAGGACTGAAGGATGCCCGGCATCGTGGTAGACAATCTGCCGAGCCTTCTCCATCCGCGTAGCGCCCAGGATCGGTTCGCCGGTGTTGAGATTACGGTCGAAGCGTGGAAAGTTGCTGCTCGAGATGTAGAGCCTGATTCGATGACCTGCCTTGAAGACGTTGCTGGTCGCCCACAGGTCGATCGTGTACTTATAGATCGTCCCGGGAATGATGGGATCTCCTTGCTCCATCGAGTTGCGATAGCGGGCTCGCACAATGCCGTCGGTCAAGAAGCGGGCGTATCCATTTGGCTCCACGTCCACCAGCATCGCCGTGAAATCGGTGTCGCGGGCGGAGCTGGCCGCATAGAGCTCCGCTGTGACGAATCCCGTGACTTCGATGTCTCGCGCGAGAGGCGGCGTCGAGAAGACCAGCAGGTCCGATCGCGATTCGTTCGGCCTTTGATCAAACGGTCCCGGGGGAAGCGCCGGGCCGCAACAGAGGCGCCCGCCGATGGTTGGCAGGGGGTTGCGCGGCTCGTATTCATAGGTATCGGGACGCTCGGCGGCCGGAGCTTCGAAACTCAAGAAGCCGTCGCCTGCCACGCTATTGGCGCCACGCGAGGAGTGCAGAAAATATCTGGTGTAGCGGGTCCGCGCGAGCGGAAATTCCTGCTCGTCACGCCACACGTTGTCACCCATTATGAAGATGCGCACCGGCGCGCCGGAGGCGTACTCGTTCGTCTGCCCCTTCAAAGCAAAGTCGTGCCATTTGAGGATGGTCTGGTTCATATCCAGCACGGCGTCTTTTCCGAAGACCACGTCTCCGATCTTGCCCTCCGGTGAAGTCGCCGCATGCGCCCACGGGCCGACAAGCAGCCGCTGCCCGTTGCGCGCTCCCTGCGTGGCGGCCTTCCGGCGCATCTCGATGAAGTTTGCGATCGAGCCTTTGAGGAAGATGTCGTGCCACCCGCCGCTGTGCAGCGCCTTGACGGTCATCTCGTGGTAGTGGTCCGAAATCTTCCATTGCCGCCAGTAATCATCGCCGCGCTCGTGCTCGATCCAGTCGCGAAAATAGGGCGCGAGATCGGTCGCCGTCGCTGGACTGAGCAACGGATATGTTTCCAACGGCATCTGCTCGACCCACTCTTTGGGCCTTGAACGCACGCTGGTCTTTCGCTGCAGAGTGTCGAGCGCCAGGCCCGTGGTCCAGGAACTTACGAACCATTGCATAAGCGCGCCGCTCTGGTAGGTCCATCCATCGTAGTACTCGGACGCGGTGACATAAGGGAAAATGGCCACCAGGTGAGGAGGCTTCGCCATCGCCGCGAGCATTTGAGTCGCGCCCACGTAAGAGCCGCCGAACATGCCCACCTGGCCGTCGGAGTAGTCAAGCGAAGCAGCCCATTCGACCGTGTCGTATCCGTCCTGACTCTCGTAACGGAAGGGATAGAACTCGCCGCCGGAATCAAAACGGCCACGGGTGTCTTGCAGCACGACGACATAGCCGCGCGAAGCCAGGAAGGTGCCGGTCGCAGCGTCGCGCCGGTTGTACGGTGTGCGCTCGAGCAGGACCGGAAACTTGCCGGGAGCCGCGGGGCGATAGATATCTGCCATCAATGTGACCCCGTCGCGCATCCTGACCGGTACGCCGGCCTGCACATGGACTTGATATTCTTCGCCGAAGCTGGCCGCCGGGCTAGGGATGACGAGTGAGCTGAGGAGAGTCAGTACAGCCGGGATCCGCCGCATGATTGTACGCGTCATCGTTTCTTTTGCCGGCCTCATCCTAACACATCCTCGGAAGTCCGCACATTCGTTCACCGCAGCCGGCTGCAAATTAGAAGCGGGAGTGAAGCGGGGCCTGGAGAGACTGTGAAGAATTGTATTTCAACCCCATGACATCCAAATGGCCGTGATCATTTTCGTGAAATTCGTGGCCGCTTTTTTACTGGCCACGAATTCCACGAATTAACG
>QHZE01000562.1 GCA_003225335.1 Acidobacteriota bacterium | reverse complement strand
TTACCTGGCCAACGGGAGGCCGGTGCTGGCTCAGGCCACAGGTTTCGAGGAGGTGGTGGAAACCGGGCGGGGGTTGCTGGTTTTCAGCAACATGGAGGAGGCGGTGGCGGGTATTGAAGAGATCAATACTGACTATGCGGCGCATTGCCGCGCGGCCCGCGAGTTTGCGCAGGAGTATCTGGATTCGAGCAAGGCGCTTCCCAGGATACTGGAGGCCTGCGCCGCAAGCTAGTTTCTGTTACGAAACCAGCCCCGAAGGGGCGATGCAGGAAAGCCCAGGGCGCAAGCCCTGGGAACAAATACGGCAACAGTGGGAGCCCTGAAAGGGCGAAGCAGTTCGTATCGGTATTACAGAGGTAGCTTCCAATGAGCATTAATAGAGTTAAGGTAGCCGTACCTGCGCCGCCCTTTCAGGGCTTTCGGCAATCTGGCCTTGAACCCAGGGCTCGCGCCCTGGGCTTTCCTGCTGGACCCCTTCGGGGTCCGGACATTCGTAACAGCGACCAGTGAGCAGCGCCACGCGGGAAGGGGTGACAGGGGATGCCTAAGGTGATCCTTGGCAGTTGCGAAGTGAGCCGTTACCCGGAATTTGCGGGGTCTACGTGGGTTTGGCTGCAATACATGCTCGGCCTGGAGAGAATGGGAGTGGAGTGTTTCTGGGTAGACCATCTGGGGGCCGTCGATCCGCTGAAGGATGCCCACAGCCTGCAGTACATGCTGGACCGATTCGCGCAAACTGCGCGCGAGTTTGGCATTCAGGCCCGCTGCTGCGTGGACTACAACGAGGGCCAGGACTACTTCGGGATGAGCCGGCGGGAATTCGAGCAACTGGCCGGCAGCGCCGATTTGCTGCTGAATCCCGGCGGGCACCTGCTCCCGGAGTCTCCGCTCACACAGGTTCCTCGCCGCGCCTACGTGGACGTGGACCCGGGATTTACACAAATTTGGAGCCACGGCGCCGACATGGGTTTCCAGCGGCACAACCTTTTCTTCACAGTGGGCCAGAACGTGGGCCGGCCGGACTTTAAGATACCCACCGATGGTATTGAGTGGCGGCAAATCCTGCCCCCCGTCGCCCTGGAGTGGTGGCCGGCCTGTATTAATGACAGGTGCCAGCGCTTTTCGACCGTCGCGGATTGGCGGGGTTCGCAGCAGGCCGCCTTTCAGGGGGAGCATTACGGAGGCAAGCGTGAGGAGTTTCTGCGGTTCCTTTCCGTCCCCTCGCAGGCGAAGCAGAGGATCGAAATCGCCCTCTGCATCGGCCAGCATGACTATGAAGACCTGGGGGTTTTGGACCGGCATAACTGGCGTGTCAGAGATCCTCTGTGGTATGCCGGCGATCCGCAAAGTTATCGGGAATTCATACGCTATTCCCGGGCTGAATTCAGCCTCGCAAAGAACGGGTATGTGAAATCGAACAGCGGCTGGGTGAGCGACCGGACGGCCTGTTACCTGGCTTCGGGAAAGCCCGCCCTGGTGCAATCAACCGGATTCGAGTGGCGTCTTCCCACCGGAAGGGGCCTGATTACATTTCGTACGATCGAGGAAGCGGTGGCCGGGATAGAGGCCATCAACAGCGACTACCTTTCCCATTGCCAAGCCGCCAGGGAGATCGCTGAAGAGTACTTCAATTCCGAGATCGTTCTAGGCTCGATTCTAAAGCAGGCAGGTTTGTAACGTGAAACGGCGACGGATTGTTGTACTCGGAACGATGGGATGTGAACCGTACGCGGGGGTCGCCTGGCGCGAAATGCAGTTCGCGCAGGGGCTGGACCGCCTTGGCCACGATGTCTACTACCTGGAAACCACATCGACGTGGCCCTATGACCCGGTCCGCCGGACAAGGGTGGGCGATTCGAATTATGCCGTGCCCTACGTGAGGCGCGTTGCCGAAAGCTTCGGGTTCGCCGGTCGCTGGGGCTACCGGCGCAGCTACGGAGATAAAGAATGGTTCGGTCTCAGCCGCGCTGCCGCCGAGGATTTGCTGGCGAATGCCGATGCGGTCCTGAGCATCGGCGGGTCCACGCGTCTGGCGGAAGAAGAACTCAAGGCAGGCCGTCTCGTCTACATCGGCACCGATCCGGTGGTCCATGAAATCCCTTTCGCCAACGGGGACGAGGAGATCCGCACTCTGATCGAAGAGCACCATGATCTCGTGACGTATGGCGAGAACATCGGCACTCCCAATTGCCCACTCCCGCCCCTGCCCGGTCTTCGGGCCAGAACACGCCAGCCGATCGTGCTTGACGCGTGGCAAGACGGCCAGCCGACAAAGGAGGAATTCACTACGGTCGGCAACTGGAGGCAGGAGGGATTCGATACCCACTATCGAGGCGAGACCTATTACTGGAGCAAGCATCACGAGTACCTGAAGTTCATCGACCTGCCTTTGCGGATCAGGCAACCCATCGAACTGGCTACGGGCCTGGTCCAACTGTGTCTCGACGAACGGCGCCTGCTGGAATCGAACGGCTGGCGTTTGATCGATGCCCACGCGTTCACCAACGACCCCTGGCCCTACCGGGATTATGTGCGTGCCTCGCGGGGCGAATTCACTGTCGCAAAGGACGCGAACGTGCGCCTGCGCACCGGTTGGTTCAGTGAGCGAAGTTGCTGTTATCTGGCGGCCGGCCGGCCGGTGATCACTCAGGACACCGGGTTCGGTGAGGTTCTTCCTACGGGACAGGGCCTGTTTCCGTTCAACTCCATGGAAGAAATCCTCGCGGCCTTTGAAGCCATCCGGTCGGATTACGGGCGACACAGCCGGGCGGCGCGAGTCATTGCCGAGGAATACTTCAAAGCCGAAAAGGTGCTGGCAAAGCTGCTGAACGACCTGGGAATTTGAGCCATGATTGCTGCCCGCTATTTGATCGTCAACGCCGATGACTTTGGCCAGAGCCCCGGCATAAACCGGGGAATCGTCGAGGCCCACGAACAGGGCATAGTCACGAGCGCCAGCATGATGGTCCGGTGGCCGGACGCGGCCGAAGCCGCTGCCTATGGCGCGGAGCACCCGGAACTGAGCCTGGGCCTCCATATCGATCTCGGTGAGTGGGCCTACCGTGACGAGACCTGGGTCCCGCTATACGAGGTTGTCGCGCTGGACGAGACTGATGCGATAACAGAGGAGGTAACGCGGCAGCTTGCAAGGTTCCGCGGGCTGGTTCGGAGAGATCCAAGTCACATCGATTCTCACCAGCACGTGCATCTACGGGAGCCGGTGCGTTCTGTGGTGGTGGAAACAGCCCGCCGGCTTGGAGTGCCTCTGCGAGCGTGTAGTTCCGAAATCCACTACTGCGGGGATTTCTACGGCCAGACCGCCGAGGGATCGCCCTTACCCGACGCCATCAGCATAAAGGCACTGATCAAGGTCATTTTGGAGTTACCTCCCGGCATTACAGAACTCGGCTGTCACCCGGGGCAAGGCAACGACCTGGTGACCATGTACGGCGCCGAGCGCGCGGAAGAAGTGAAAGTCCTGTGTGACCCGCGGGTTCGAAGAGCCGTCTCTGACACGGGCATACA
>QHZE01000561.1 GCA_003225335.1 Acidobacteriota bacterium | reverse complement strand
AGTCGTTCAGCGCCGCGACCGTTTCTACGCCCGCAAAACCGCCGCCGGCGACCACAAAAGTAAGCAACGATTGCCGGTCGCCGAGGGAACATTCAGAATTTGCCTCTTCGAGACTGCGGATGATTCTGGCGCGAAGCTGGATTGCATCCGGAAGTGATTTCATGGCCAAGGCCTGCTCGGCGAGGCCTGGCAAATTGAAAAATTTAGTAATCGAACCCAATGCGAGCACGAGATGATCGTACTCCAGGCGGTGTGAGTGGTTGTCCTCGTTGTGGTGACCGTGTGAAATCGCCACCCGCTTGTTTGGCAGATCGATCCGCTCGACCTCACCGACAAAGACTTTGACACGGCGGAGCAGCTTGCGGAGAGGATTGACAATGTTCGTGATCTCCAGGTCGCTGGCAGCAATTTCGTGCAGCATCGGCGTGAACAGGAAAAAGTTATCGCGACTGACCAGGCAAATCTCTACCTCGGGCTCGCGCGCCAATAATCTCTCCAGGTGCAGCGCCGCATAGACGCCCCCAAAACCGCCGCCGAGGATGACGATTCGCTTTTTGGCCGACTTACTGATCGAGCCGTTGTCCATGGTGCATTTCATGAGCTAGCTGGATCATTCATATTTGAAGTGTCAGCATTGGAAATCCGTAGCGACAGCCGTCGGCCCGAGATCAAACCCGGGGACCGGGAGGGTTCTGCGAAACGGTGCGTTCTGTGTCAGCAGGGGCCGGAGGCAAACGCTTGGGGGCCATCGGGAGTGTCTCTTCGATGGCATGACGCATCTCTTCTGAGGCGTGGTCGGTCGCTTTCTTAAACTCCTTTATGCCTTGGCCCAGGCCCTTGGCCAGTTCAGGCAGCTTTTTGGCGCCAAAAAGAATTAGCACGATAGCGAGAATCAATATGATTTCTCCGCTGCCCAGATTGAATAGGGCTAACATGGGATTTAGTTGCATACTTTAAGTTTGTTGACTGTGTTCTCGCGGAACCCGGACGGCTTTCGGGACTGCGCTTACATTTATACCTACCGGACATCTCAGGTAATTATTCCCGAGAGGCGAGCGATCAACTCACTGCCAAGAGAGAAACCTGCTCGTTGCGCTCGTTGCGGGCAATACCCGTGCCCTGGGGGTCCAAAACCGGCTTGTCGTCCACCAAGAATCGATAGCGGTGGTGGCCGTGAGTGAGTTGCACCTCGATGAACCACCAGCCATCCACCCGCCGGCGCATGGGGTGAGAAGCAGGATTCCAGCGATTGAAATCGCCCACCAGGTGAACGGAGCTCGCATTCGGGGCCGCGCAATAAAAGGTGACCGATTTGGCCACCTTTCCGGCCCCGTAACGATAGCCGCTGGGCTTGTCAGACGTGATATTCATAGGCGCTCAATCTTCGTAGCGGTTCACGTAAAGTGGATGGCCGCGCGGGGTGCGGATTCCGCCTCCGAACGTCGTCGGCCACGGTTCCCCGGTCAGGCGTTGTGGCTTTGTTTCGTGTCTGGGTTGGTCCTTTGACGAGGCTCAGCGAGCTGAGTCTTGCATTTTGGTGACGAGGCTTGCGCCACCGAGTGCCGCCGGGCAAAAGCCAGGATAAATTGTTTTAAGACCTCGCCTTCGGCTTGGAACCAATCGCTCAAGGCCATCCCCTCGCGGCACCCTCCTGCGCGCCAACGCTCGTGCGCACGTTTCTCGATTTGAACCTGCACCCAAAGATGATCGTCCGCCGTGAAAACGGGTGCCGCTTCCTTTCGATTTTGCGATAATTTCCTCATCTGGCCGGACCCTTTGCGACCGCGCGTTGCTATGGTGACGGCGCGGATCGGGAGGCGTGTTCGAGAGATCGGTTCGTCACGTTAGCGGCCTTGAGTATCTCGTCAACGATCGCGCTGGAAAGATCTCCGCCAGTTGGGAAGACCATTTGCAGATGACCGGCAGCATCAATGATGAGGGTGCGAAAGTTGTGGTTGAAGGAGCCAGCGTCACGCTCGACCTTCACATTAGACAAACCAGCAAGTTCGCCTACGCTCTCGGCGCTGCCAACCAGAAAACTCCAGTGCGCTGGATCGTAATGATACATCTCCCCATACGCTTTCAACACGCGTGGACTGTCAAATTGTGTGTCGAAAGAAACCGAGAGGAAGTGCCAGTTGGTGGGACCCGCTGTTATTAGGCCGAGCCTGGTCGAGGCCTCCTGGAAATTCTTGGACAGTCGCGGGCAGTAATCGGGGATGGGACAACGTGTGAAAAAGAATGTGATTGCCAGCGCCTGGCCCCGGAAGTCACTCAGGCTTACTTGCTGGCCCAGTTCGTTGGTGAACTTGTAATCGAGGAGTGGATGGTGGGTTGGTATTGGCAGCATCCTCTCCTCAACCCTCTCCTCCAAGGGGTCCAAGGGGGCAGAGCGAGGAGTCGATGCGGTAATCTTCGCGACCTGGTCGATCCAGCTTTCCGTGTCCGTCACGGAAAGCCGAAACGAGACTTGGTCGCCGGGTCGCAAGTCTGTCAGTTCTTTTGGCTCCTTTACCTTGAACGGCATGGTCATGGCGTTCATATAGTTGCTGATCGCCTCGTGGCTGAGCAGGATCGTGCCGTCATCAGCCTTGAGTTGCTTGACAACCCC
>QHZE01000560.1 GCA_003225335.1 Acidobacteriota bacterium | reverse complement strand
AGTCACTGTGAGCTCCTTTCTGAGCCTTAAGGCGGCGATTTCAACGCGTGATGAAACAGACCAACTGCGGAGCCGCTAAGCGCGTCGGCATGGGCGCCGCTTCGCGAGTCGCTGTTCCGTCACCGGCTATTTGCTGTTGCCCGGCGAGTCCGGCGCAGGCAGGGAGATCGGGACCGCCAGACACCGGCGCTCAATGGACGGACTGCCGTCCTTCTTGCACGGCTTTGCCAGCCCGCTGCAGGCGACCTCTGGTTCGCTCCTCCTACTTCTTCTTGGGCGGATAGTTCTTGAGCAGCTTTTCCGCTCCCTTCCGCATGTCCTTCTGTCGTTTGTCAGGCTTCGCGTTTGGATCAAGCGTTTTGCTGGCGACGCCCCGCCAGGGACGCCTGGTTCTCCCCAATCGCCTGGTCACGGCCGCGCGTTCTCGTTTGTGAAGGAGATCAATTTTTGGAAATGACTGGCCGATATCTCGAAGACTTTGCCGTCGGGCAGACCTTTCGCTTCGGTCGGTTGCAGATCGACGAATCAAGACTTTTGGCTCGTTATTTGTCCGTCTCTTGCGCGTATCCGCGGCAGAAATCGAGTCGGACTTTTAATCGCACCCTCCGGCGCGGCGGGCGGCGCGTTGACCCCGTCATATCGCTGTGGTAAGGTCGAGCTGTCCCTGGCCTCTCTTGCGCAACTCTCGCGGGTCTCCCGGATCGGAGGATCCAATGCGCCGGTTCGCGCTTGCATTCTCTCTGGTTCCCATGCGCCTTTCTGGCCCTTTGGGGCCGGAGCGTTACGGGCAATCGCACATGACCGATCCGCTGGGGGCGGTGATCCCGGGGCCGAGGTGACGTTGACGAACACGGCCGCCGGTGACGCCCGGACGGTTGTCACAACCAACGACGGCCGTATCGGGCCCGACACGACGTTCCGGAACCCTGCATTCGACACCATAACCGGAACAGCCCCGGGGAAACGGCCCGCGCAGCGTCCAGGCCGGATTACGAGTTGCCTTCTGAGTCAGCTTTGACAATCAACGAAAACCGTCAAGCCTGACCTCAGGAAGAACATCGCCCTCGATTGAGCGACAGACAGTCGCTCAGGTTGTCTTCAGCTTCCTGGGCAGTGATGTCGCCTCGCTCGACTCGCCTCCAGAAGACAGTGGCTGTTTCGGGATGAGTAGGTCGGGAGAAAGCAAATCGTCCGTGAGTATTTTCAGTCGTCTGTTCGGCAAAAAGCCCGGGCACCTTGGCCAAACGCAAGATGCGCCCGGTGCGGCGGCAAGCAGCCTGCCACTGCCGCCGGAATTCCGCGAAGACATCCGGACGGCACG
>QHZE01000559.1 GCA_003225335.1 Acidobacteriota bacterium | reverse complement strand
GCGGGGAAGCTCGAAGATCTCGAAGAGGCCATCGGCGTCTATCGTCAGGCGGTCAAGCTCGCGCCCGCCGATTCGCCCGACATGCCCGGTTACCTCAACAACCTGGGCACGGGTCTGAGCGGCCGGTACGAGCGCGCGGGGAGGCCCGAAGATCTCGAAGAGGCCATTGGCGTGTATCGCCGGGCGGTCGAGCTGACGCCCGCCGGCTCGCCCGACATGCCCGGTTACCTCAACAACCTGGGCACGGGTCTGAATGTCCGCTACGAGCGCGTGGGGAGGCCCGAAGATCTCGAAGAGGCCATCGGCGTGTATCGCCGGGCAGTCGAGCTGACGCCCGCCGGCTCGCCCGACATGCCCGGTTACCTCAACAACCTGGGCACGGGTCTGAGCGGCCGGTACGAGCGCGCGGGGAGGCCCGAAGATCTCGAAGAGGCCATTGGCGTCTACCGTCGGGCGGTCAAGCTCACCCCCGCCGACTCCCCCGACTTGCGCATCTACCTCAACAATCTGGACGCCCGGCTGCGCAACCGCTCGGCGCACATGGCGAAGTCGGCGGACCGGTCGTCGTCCTCAGCATTTCATGACAAGAGCCGATGATAGAATGACGGCTCTGGAGGAATCTATGGCTTTCGACCTCGAAACCTCACGCCGCACGTTCCTGAAAGCTGTCGGTGGGGCCGTCTTGATCTCCGCGCCGGCGGCCCCGCAACTCGTCGTTCCCGAGCCCCCGGGCCGGAAACTCGGCTGGGCCATTGTCGGTCTCGGCCGGCTGGCCATCAACCAAATCCTGCCGGCGTTCGCCAAATGTGAGAAGTCACGGGTGACAGCACTGGTGAGTGGCGATCCCGATAAAGCCGGCAAGCTTGCCGCACGCTATGGCGTCGATCCGAAGAATATCTACAACTACGCGAACTATGACTCGGTCCGGGAAAACCCGGCGGTCGATGTCATCTATATCGCGTTACCGAACGGAATGCACGCGGAGTACACGATCCGGGGAGCGCGAGCCGGTAAGCACATTCTGAGCGAGAAGCCGATGGCCAACACCCCCCGCGATTGCGAGGAGATGATCGATGCCAGCCGCAAGGCCGGGCGCAAACTCATGGTTGCCTACCGGGTTCGTTATGAGCCATTCAACCAGGCGATGATCAAACTGGCGGGTTCGCGGGATCTCGGCGCCATCAAGGTCATTGTGTCGGATCACGGCTTCAATATCGGCGACCCGGCGCAGTGGCGCCTCAAGAAGGACCTGGCCGGCGGCGGCTCCCTGATGGACATTGGAATCTACGCTCTTCAGGCTACCCGCTACATCACGGGTGAGGAGCCGGTCGAGGTCAACGCCATGCAGTACAGCACGCCCGGCGACCCGCGCTTCAAGGAGGTCGAAGAGACGGTCAACTTCCAGCTCCGCTACCCGAGCGGCGTGCTGGCACAGTGCACCTCGAGTTACGGCTACTCCGGACAAAACCGTTACCGCGTCGTTACCGAGCGCGGGTGGTTCGAGCTCGAGCCCGCGACCTCGTACACAAACTTGAAGATGCGGGTCGGCCGCGCGGGCTCGATCGAGGAGCGAACGATGCCGCAGATCGATCACTTCGCGGCTGAGATGGACCACTTCTCCGACTGCATCATGAACGCCAAAGAGCCGCTCACGCCGGGGCAAGAGGGTCTGCGCGACCTGCGCATCATGATGGCGATCTACGAGGCCGCACGCAGCGGGCGAACGGTGAGGCTGTCGTGACAGCGCATCTCACGATAGGGGTTCAGTGGCGCGGCAAGGCGTCCTGTTTCACCACGGAGACGCAGGGGCAAGTCATACGACTCCGTCCGGATACACGACTACCCAAGCTTCCACCAACCTTTTTCGAGATTTTGGCCCAACCCCTGGCGGCTTAGCGGTGGTTGCCGTTGCGGTGGTACAGCCACACGCTCAATGCGCCCAGGCCGACTCCGACTCCAAAGCCTGTCGCGATCGCCCTGAACGGATGCTTTTTGATCTGATGAGCCGTCTGCTCGAGGGCATCCTCCGCAGCGTGTCGGCCGCGCTTGGCCATGCGTCGGGCTGTCAGTACTCCGTCCTCTAGGGCAGAGTTCACCATGGACTTGACGTGATTCGCGGATTCCCTGATCATTGGCACACCTCCTTGGTTAACTAATGTAACCCAAAGCCGGTGCCGCTGTCAGGCCTTGAAATGGCGAGTGGGCAATTGCTACACCATTGCTTCACCGTCCGCGGGGCAGCGGGACCGTATTTTCATGCACGTGAGTGCGCCCTGGCGCATGAGATTGCGGTAAAAAAAATGTGCGGAAAATCCTATCCTTTCCATTTTCGACCTCAGTGAGCGTCTCGCTGACAGCCATTTATTCATCCGATTCGGATGTTTTGATTATCAGTTCAGGTGGAATCTCGTTTTCCTGTGGTTTAGGATTCGTGACACTCATCAAAGGGCAATGAATCTCCGAGAGAAACCGCGCAAGAAAACCAACTAAGAATTCCATTTGAAGTTCAAGCATAGCTGCATCGAAGCTGCCGTCGCTGGTTCGATGGCCTTCAATATCAAGAAACAACTTTCTCTTCGACCCTGGCCGGATTTCCTGGGCCTTCTGTACCAGCTTGAACAAGGTCTGAGCTGATTCATCGAATCCCTCGTGGCTGTAAACCACGTGGTGTATCGCAACTGCCCTATCGTCGCATTCGACTTTTGATTGGCCATTTCGTGGCACTAGGATCATCTCCGTTACGGTCCGGGGATTATCTTACGCCTCCGTTGCAAAGTGCGACGGAAAAGGAGGAGCTCTCCCGAACAAGCACTGAAAGCTCTTCTGAAAACCATTACGGGCCCGGCCAGTTGCGGGAAGCCAAGCTCGAGAAGAATTCAAGCACGCCCAGCAGTTCCACGGCTTGTTCCAAGTCGCTCATGGTGACGCGAAGTATGGCACGCAACCGAGTTGAGTGCACGTCTGCAAGCGGCCTTACGGCGGCCACCCTTTGAGGGTCTCGGCCATACACCTCTTCGCAGGCGCGCACAGCTTTCTTGTCTCCGAGGCTGCGGAGAAGGAAATTCATGCAATTCGGCAATATAATTGCCGATATGTATACACGAATTCTCGACCTCCGGGAGATCGTCAAGCGCAAGTCCATTTTCCTTTTTGGCCCGCGCCAAACCGGCAAGAGCACTCTTGTGCGGCATACTTTTCCGGCGGCGGCCTTTTACGATCTTCTCGAAGCCGATACATTTCGTGAGATCAGCGCTCGCCCGGAATACCTGCGCCAAACGCTCAGCCCTCAACAACTGGTGGTCGTGGTCGATGAGGTTCAAAAGCTTCCCGCTCTCCTTGACGAGATTCAGCTATTGCTCGACCGCAACAAGAAGCTACGGGTCATTCTCACAGGAAGCAGCGCGAGAAAGCTCAAACGTGGCGCCGCCAACCTCCTTGGCGGACGCGCCTGGGTCTGCCGCTTACATCCGCTCGTGTCGGCAGAGTTGGATGCACCGAGATTGCTCGATCGCCTCAATCGAGGCAGTTTGCCAGCCATCATTGATTCCGAGCACTATAAGGAAGACTTGAAAGCGTACGTGGGCACTTATCTCCAGGAAGAGATCAAGGCTGAAGGTCTGACGCGATCGATTGGGAACTTTTCTCGCTTTCTTGAGGTTGCCGGACTCACGAGCGGGGAGCAGATCAACTTCAGCGCGGTAGCCGACGATGCCGGATTCCCGCCGAGAACCGTGCGCGAGCACTACCAGATTCTCGAGGACACGCTGGTCGGCCACCAGCTCCCGGCTTATCAAAAGACTTCCAAACGCAAACCGGTGGCTACCGCGAAGTTCTACCTTTTCGATGTCGGGGTCGCCAACACTCTGAAGCACACGCCCGTGATCGAAGCGGGTTCGGACGCCTACGGCCGAGCCTTGGAACATCTTGTCTTTTTGGAACTGCGCAGCTTTCTGGATTACCACCGACTCGATCATGAGCTTACCTATTGGCGCAGCCGCTCGCAGTTCGAGGTCGACTTTTTAGTCGGAGACGACATCGGCATTGAGGTAAAGTCCAAATCTCGGGTGTCACCACGCGACTACAAGGGACTCAGCGCCTTGACAGAGGAAGTGCGCCTGAAAAGAAAGATCGTGATTTGCGGGGAGAAAATGCGGCGGAGGGATGATGACGGCACGGAGATCATGCCGGCGACCCGATTCTTTGAAGAGCTTTGGAGCGGCAGATTCTTGGACTGACTCACACGAGTCGGGCTGGTAGAAAGCAGGACTTGTCAAACCGATGACACCCAAATCGCAGTGGTCGTTTTCGTGAAATTCGTGGAATGGGCGGTTTACTGGCCACGAATTCCACGAAGCAGCCGAGCCGCAACCAAAAGTAAAATCACACCCCACTGCGCATTTTTTGGAGTGCGGTAGCTTGCTAAGCAAGCTTGCGCACTCCAAAGAGAAGAGCCCGGATCGAGAGATGGACCTCGGCCTCGTCTCCGGCTCGCGGTCATGGGACCAGCCCCCTTCCAGGGGACTGGCCTAGAGGCGGGAGTCTGCGCCAGATCCAGTACGCAAGGACTCCGGTCGCAACGATTACGAGGGCCATTAATGAAGGTCGGAGTTGCGTCACCAGCGCGTTCACCATAAACCAGATAGACACCGCCACGAACAGCCACAGAGTGTAAGGGTAGCCCCACATTCTGTAAGGACGGGCAGCATCCGGCAGCTTGCGGCGCAGGACGAATACGGCCCCGACACTCATGGTGTAAAAGATCCACGCTGCAAGTATCGAATAAGAATAGAGCGTCTCGTATGAGCCGCTGAGGACGAGAATGGCCGTCCAAACTCCGCCGCACAAAATGGCGAAAGCCGGCGTTTGAAATCGGGGATGGACTTCTCCGAAGCGGGCGAAAAACAGCCGATCCCTGGCTTGGGCGAAAGGGATACGAGCGCCCGTCAGAATGCATCCGTTCACGGCGCCGATAATCGAAAGCAGGACGGTCAGCGATACAAAAGTTCCACCCATCGAGCCCATGGTACGCATTGCGAGATCGGCGCCGACACGTTCGGTCGAGGCGATTTGCGGGATTGTGAACACTTTCAGGTAGGCCACATTGGCAAAGACATACAGCACGCCGACTGCCGCCATGCCGATGGTCAAGGAGCGCAGCAGGTTTCGTTGAGGATCCTTCACCTCGCCCGCCACAAAACTGACATAGCTCCAGCCGTTGTATGCCATCAGGCAGGCGGCCATCGCAATGCCGAAATGTGCCAAAGAAACTGGAGGGTGAGCGGATACGGGCGCAGCCCCGGCAGAGTGCGGGCCCAGGAACCCGGCCCCGATGAGAACCAGCAGCGCCGCAACTTTCAGGTAGGTAAACGTGCGCTGGACCCACGCCCCTTCTCTGACACCGACGTAGTTGACCGCTGAAAGCGCCGCAATCAGCGCAATCGACAACATGTTGCGCATTGCGGGTGTTAGCGGCACGAAATAGCCGGCATAGATCGAAAACGTGACCGCCAGCCATGCGCTTCCGCCCGACAAAACCGCCAGCATGAACGTCCAACCGCACACGAATGCGCACAACGGCCCGTACGCTTCGCGCAGATACACGTACTGACCGCCCGTCGCGGGCATCATTGTCCCCAGTTCGGCGTACGCCAACGCTCCGAAAAAGGAGAGCACGCCGGAAATCATCCAGGCTGCGAGAATGGCGGCACGCGACGGCAGGTTTCTTGCGATCAGATTTGGAAGCAGAAAAATGCCGGATCCAATCACGATGCCGACGACAATTGCGGTTGTATCCAGAATTCCCAGTCTGCGGGGCAAATCATGCATGCTTCCCGTCGTTGACTCCACGTTCAGTTACTCGGGCGCTCCCTGCCGAATCTTACACCTCCCCGAATGCCTCGGCTACGCAATTCTCATACACTTCGGATCTCCGCGGGACCGGTTGTGAATAAGGTGCTCGAATTCTTCCGGCTCTCCCTTCTTGAAATGCTTCGCCACCTCCGGGTCGGACCTGAGGACTTCGAGGAAGTTTGCGTTCTCGCGCCCGGCGTGTTTGACTTTCCAGGTTTCATCGTGAGGCGTCTGCGGCTTCACTCTCCCAGCCGCACAATGGCCGCATACACGTGGCCCATCTGGTCGCGGCGGAATTGGCCGGACAACGCCCGCATCACCGCCGTCTTGTCGCGCGTGATCGAGAGGCCTTGCGCCTTCACCCCTTCGTAGGCCGTTCGCACCTTCTGACGGAACTCCTGCTCCACGTTCACCTGCCGGATGGCGTCGTCGATGTTCGTCCGGAACTTCTCGATGTCGTCGGGTTGATATTCCTCCAGCAACAGAGGGAGCAGCACGTCGTAGTTCAACACATCGGAAGTTTCGAGGGCGTTCCAGCAGGTGGCGATCACGGCGGCCTTGTTGATGCCGGTCGCCCAGTGAATGTCCTCCACGCTCTCCGGCTTGCATTTCCACATCGTCACCCGTCCTGTCGGCTCGGTGACATACCAGACCGTCCCCTCGGTGCCGGAAACCTTGTCGTCGGCGGTGGGTTTGTTCCCGCCACCCGTGCGGAGTTGGAACGGGCCCACCACCGCCGCGTCCGCCGGACGCACCCCGAAGAGCACCGCTGCCGCCAGCGGCGTCTCGTAAGCGATCAAGTGGGCGTTGCGCGCGCCATACATCTCGAAGCTGACGTGGCAGCCGTTGGCCTCGATGAGTGCCGGGATCTCCGGATGCCGTGCCAGCAACTCGCGCCAGTAGTCCAGGAACGGACCCCACTTGCTGTTCCGCAACGTCGGCGCGAGGCGCAGCTTGTAAGTCAGCCGCCAGCGGTCATCCGCGTCCCGATAGCGGTAGGCCAGCACATTCGTGCCGTCGAGCTTCTCGTAAAGGTGCGCCGATTGGATGGGTGGGAAGAAAAACCGCCCGTCTTTGCCAAAGGGATAATGCAGTTTGGGCGTGGCGAAGATGCGCTGCGTCGCGTGCCGGCCATCCACGCGCAACAAGGCCAGCGCGCCGTAGCGATGGTCCGGCCGCTGGCAGAGGAAACCCTCCAGCCGGACCTCGTCAGTGAACGGATCTGTGGTGTCGAACGGCTGGAGGAACTTCGCGTCCACGCCCAGCAGTTCCACAGCTTGTTCGAGGTCGGTCATGATGACGCGAAGTATGGCACGCAACCGTGTTGATTGCCACGTCAGCAAGCGGCCTTGCACCGGCTAGCCTTTGTGGTCTCGGCCATTCACCTCCTGGCATGGCGCGCACAGTTTTTCTCTTCTCTATCGTAGGGACGGCCCTGCGTGGCCGCCCGCAAGTCCTGCTATTGTTGGCCGACGGGCGCGTCCTTCGAGGATCCCTACGTTCATCGGCACGTGCTCGCTGCCGACTTTCGGGGCCTTGCTGGTGTCTTACATTCCGGCGCGGCGAGTGAAGCAAGAAACCGGGATCAGGAGTTAGAGTGAACCTGTGAAAGTGCATCACCTCTATGGTGCGATAGCATGAGATGCTCGCATTCTATTTGAGGGATTCACCCCCGGCCACTTGGGCACGATGGAGCGCGCCGCCGGCGAAGATCAGGATCTACTCGTAGCGGAGGGCCACGATCGGGTCGGTCCGCATTGCGCGTTGGAGCGGGAGCCACGTCGCCAGCAACGCCATCCCGACCATGACGAACACCACGGCGAACCACATCAACGCGCCGGCGGGCGGCAGGCCGTCGAGCCCACGCCGGAGCATGGTCTGGATCGCGTATCCGCCGGCGGCGCCGAGGACCGTTCCTGTCCCGAGGAGCACGCCGAGTTGCAAAGCAATCAGTCGCACGATGTCTCCTCGCCCGGCGCCGAGCGAGATCCGAATGCCGAACTCGGGCGTTCGCTGGCTGACAAGGTAGGACGTGACTCCGAAAAGACCGACAGCCGCAAGCAGCAAGGCCAGCGTGCCGAGGCCGCCGAAGAGCTGAGCTGCGAACCGGTTTACATAGAGCGACTCGGCGATCCCTTGCTCGGCCGTCATCACGGACTCGAGCACCTGGTTGCGGTCGATCTCAGCCAAAGCCCTGCGTAGAGCCGGGGCGAGACTCATCG
>QHZE01000135.1 GCA_003225335.1 Acidobacteriota bacterium | reverse complement strand
AGTAAGGTTATAGCTTCTATTTTTGGGTTGCGGCTCCGCTGCGTCGTGTTTTTCGTGTCTTAGGGCCCGTCAGGAAATAAGGTGTGCATTTTGGCGCGAGCGCCGGGCGGGCAGATGCAAGGCGCCGCGACGCAGGCGATGTAGTGACATCGTCGAGGAGCGGCAACGCCGCAGATGGCCGCCCGCCGCCGCGCCCCTCCGGGCTGCGGCCCGCAGGCCCCCTGGCTGCGTTGCTCGCTCCTTACATACCGCAGCGGACGCAGCGGGTATGCTCGTCGCTCGCGCCTTGCCAGCGGGCCTGGGGGCCAGCAGCAAAATGTACACCTTATTTCCTGACGGGCCCTTAGTGGTGAATGTGTTTTGTGTTGGCGGGATGTCAGCC
>QHZE01000134.1 GCA_003225335.1 Acidobacteriota bacterium | reverse complement strand
CATACGCTGTGCGAGGCCGGGCTGGTGCAGGAGCTGTACTTTGAGGACGGCGTGGCGCGGTACGACGCAAATGTCGGCCCTCATCACCATTTTCTGTGCCGCTTCTGCGGCGAGCTCGAAGACGTTTCCGTCGAGACGGTCAAAGGTCTTGCCGGCGGTCCTGTCAAGCCGGGGTATCGTGTCGATGAGTTTCACATCATGATGCGCGGCGTCTGCGCACGTTGTGCGGGCGCCAAGGCGCGTCGGAATAAAAGGAGATCGTATGGCAGCCAAAAACATGCCTGAGAAAACCAAAGGCGTTCCCGTGGACATTGGTATCGGGGAAGCGGAGCGGCGGGAGATCGCCGAGGGTCTGGCTCGTGTGGTGGCCGACACGTTCACGCTTTACCTGATGACTCACAATTTCCACTGGAACGTGACCGGGCCGTTGTTTCCCCAGCTCCATGCCCTGTTTGAGGAGCAGTACACCGAGTTGTGGAAGGCGACGGATAAGCTCGCCGAGCGGGTTCGCGCGCTCGGATTTCCGGTGCCGGCAACCTTGGGGCAGTTCACGCGCTTGACCTCTATCCCGCAGAAAGACGAAATGCCGGCCGCAGAGGAGATGATCCGGCTTCTCGAGCGGCTTGGGTCTCACGAGAAGGCGGCCTGGATGCTCCGGAGCACTCTGGCCTGACCCTGTGATGGGAAATGACCAATGACCAATGATTAATGACCAATGACAAATTAGAGGCAAGGGACGTGCCTCCAAGTCCCCTCATCCTTCATTTGTCATTTCTCATTGATCATTTGTCATTGGTCATTTGTGCAGCATTCTATGCCCTCCCCGGTCGGCGAAGGAGGCGAGCAGATGGCGGGTGCGCTGAGCCATGCGGCGCGTGAACGAAATCAGACGTCCGAACCCGCTTCCTTCGTGCCAGGGAGAGACCAGAGAGTACCAGAGCACAGGGAGCTTTTCGCTCCACCCGGAAGCGATGGCCCAGTGCAGGAAATAGATTCGGTTTCGATCCCGTTCGTAAAGGTTCATCGTGTGCGCCGCCTGAACCCCTTCGGTTTCGAGCCAGAGTACGATCCTCTCGGGAGTGCGGGCTCGCAGTGCGCGCCGGAGATGGTCCGGGATTTCGCTGCGGCAGATTCTGCGCGCCAGCTCCAGCGTCAGAAAACAGAAGGGGGCCGCCCGATTTGCTTCGATTTGGCGCAGTGTCCTGTTCCAATCGAGCTGTGCGCCCCGGCGGCGCAGCAGAAGCGCGACATCCAGGAGATGCATGAGCCTGGCGTTGGACTCCAGGGCGTTGAAGGCGTAGTGCACCGCAAGTTGCACGAGGTGACTCTCTTCGGAAGGGACGGTCAGCTCTACCCCGCCAATCTTCTCGACATGGAGGCCGTCCCAGAAGTCCAGATCGCATTCGACGCGGAACCCGTGCCAGCGCGGTTGCCAAGGGCGCGTGTGCAGTTCAACGAAGAGGGGGCGTTCCGGGTCGAAGACGCGCTCTGCGTCCCAGGCATATTCCTTGGGGCGCCAGAGGAGGCCAAGACTTTCATCGCGGGCCCGAGATAGGGCGGGGAAGGGCTCGTAGCCCATCTGGCGCAGACGCCGGAGCGCCCTGGGGCCGTCCGGCTCGCGAATCAGCAGATCGACATCATAGAGCAGCCTCAGGCTCGGGTCTCCATAATACGTCTGGCTCAGAGGAAGCCCCTTCAAGACCTGGGGGGTAATGCCTTGCTCTTGTAAAGAGCCGCAGATCTCCTCCAGTTCCCGCAGTATCCTGATGTTTCGTTCTTCGTTCAGCGCGCGGGCCTGCGCATACGTTCGGGCCACGTCGGGAGGAAGCCGGGTAAGAACCCCGGCTTCCTGCCAGCGCTGGTGCAGGTACGGAGTGAGACCGTGTGTGCGCGCATATCTCCACAGAGCGTCCCACTCGAAAGGGTTCAAGTCCGGCAGCGACGGCCGGCCCGGAGCAAGAATCTCCCCGACCAGTGTGTGTATTCGCGAAGCAGCGGAGAGCGTCATGAGACGCCGCGGGCCGAAGCGGGTTGCTGGAGGAAGCGCTCGAGCAAGCGCACGGCGGCGTCCAGATCTTCGTCGAAGCGCAGCAGGTAGCACCCTCTGTGAATCAGAGCCAGCCAGAATCTGCGATGCCTCTCGATGGCCTCCGCCTTGTCTTGCACGAGATCGCGCGCCAGCAGCTCAAGCGCTCCTTGAGGATCCAACGGTTCGTAAGCTGCGGGCCCCGGCCGTCGCTGGAGAAAGAAGATCGCTTCCGGCTGGCATCGCGATTGAGTCCGGCCGGGGAAGATTTCGTCTACATCCACCTCGACGCAATCCTTGCCGGCAAAACGCAGGTGCGCCGCGGCGTCCTTGAGTTCCGGGAAGAAGCGCGTGCAGTCGGGAAGAAAGCGGAGATGCCAGGGTTTCCCCCACACCGTAAGCCCTGCGTCGCCGTCGCGCAGGTACACGACATCATCGGACACCACGTTGAATCCGCGCCGCGCGCAGGCGAAAGCCAGAGTGGTTTTTCCAGACTGGCTGGGCCCGCTGAAGATCAGCCCTCGATTGCCCCACGCTACCGCCGAGGCGTGCGCGTAAGTGTGCGTGCCGGCCCTGCCGTGCGTCAGCATGGTCAGGACCAGGCAATCGAGAAACGTGTTTCTTAAAAACACCGTGTCTCGCGCCATCGCGGGCGCGACAAAACCCGTTGCAAAGCCGTTCTGAAGATGCGCTATCGCTGTGTTCTGTTTGCCGACGGTCACGTAGAAGATATCCCCTTGGCCGCGGAAAATGGGATCCGGCCAGGGGGGCTCTTCGGTGAAGGTTTCGTCTACCAGGAGACGCATCGCGATCTGGACGCGGGGGTGATCGGAGGAAGGAGGACTGCCGTACCTGCCAAAACTCATCCGGCACGCTTCGAGGATCCGCGGGCTATTGGTTTCCAGACGCATGCGAGATCCCAACGGGACAAAGATCTCCGCCAGCTCCGCTGGAGCACTCCATCTCAACGGATCCCGCGCCGGTTTGAGAACATCACTCATATTTTCCACCCCCGTACTAGCCCATGTTTGCCTTTGCGTTTCTTTGCGCCTTCGCGTCTTTGTGGTGAAAGAAGTACGCCGCATTTGCGGCTAAGACGCAAAGAGTCACTAAGAAGATGCGCGCCTTTGATCACGAGCGAACCCTGTATATGCGTGCCGCCTTGTCGCCGTTTCGGATCTCCTGCTCCGCAGAGCGATCTTCCACATACAAGGAGACGATGGCCCGTTCGTGTTCCTCCACCGGCGTGAAGTCGGAGAACACTACAAGATACTCCACATTTCGATTCCTGAAAAATGCTTCGATCCCAGCAGGACCGATGCCCCGGAACAGGTCCGCGGAAACAATCCGTTCTTTGCCAAGCCAGGAGTACGCGAGCACTCTCTGGTAGTCGAAGGGAGTCGTTTCCACTGCCTTCAGGACATGCTCCGCCTTTTTCCTTCCTTCCGGACCCCCTGTCTTTTCCGCGCGGCGGAGGTAGTCTTCGATCTGATACCTCGGAAGAGGGCGCGCCAGGACTACGGCAGTGGCCTGTTTGCCGGCGAGGAATTGGGCCACCTGGTAATCAGTCTTGAGATCCGGATCGGAGTTTGCTGAAGCGATGCGGCCAAACCCCCTGGTGAAGCACAACGACACGACGAGGACAAGTGCCAGACAGGGAACGGCGCATTTCATGAGGGCCGAGGACGCAAGAATCCTCTGTGTTTCGCCGGCCAGCCGGCTTGCGCCTGCGCCCGCGTAGAGCAGGAGGAACGCTATCGGGACAAAAGCCTCCCGCTCGGTGACCAGCCGGACCGGATCGGGCTCGATGCCGTGCGCGGAAAAGATCATGGCGCCGAGGTAAAGCAACAGGAATATTCCCAGGCAGGCATGCAGGTGCGGTTGAGGCTGGGCTCGGGGAGACATCCAAAGTACCGCGAATCCCACGAGCGCCATGAGAACGATTGCGGATTCCGTCCACCATACGGCGGACTTGACGACAAAATAAGGGCGGTACAGCAGCGCCCAGTCAAACTGCGCCTGGAGCACAAATGTTCCGCCGGGGCTCAGTCCCTTGTTCCAGGCAAGCCAGAGCGCCGGCGCCCATCCATAAAGCAAAAAGGATTCGATCAGATTCCGCCCGCGCATCCTTCCCTCTTCCCGGAGGCGCCAAATGCGATAAACACTTGCAACCGCAGCGGCGAGCCAGCCTTCATAGCGCGTGAGGCACGCGGCCCCGAATGCCAGGCTGGTGAGCAGATCGCCGCGGAGAGTGCCCGAGTGCGACAGGTAACAGAAACCCCACAGACAGCACGCCAGGAGTAGAGGTTCCTGATAAGGGACGCGAGAATAGAAGAGGATGAAGGGATGTGCGGCAAAGAAGATCGCCGCAAGCCAGGCTGCGCGCCGGTCCTGCGTGACCTCCAGCGTGAGCGCATGCAAACCCGCGGCGGCGAGTGCGGATAAGGCGCCCATGAGCAGCCAGATCGCCCAGGGACCGAAGAACCAACGCATTGCGTAGTGGAGCAGGAGTTGCAGAAGCGGCAGTTGGTAGGAAATCAGAATGCCGCGGAAATTGACCAGCCGTATGATGGTGTCCCCGCCGTACACGATAGGGTAGCGCAGGCCTAGAGCGACGTGCAGCCCCAGCATTGCGGGCATTATGGTTAGCATGTCCTTCACAGTCGTTCTGTGCGTCACGCTCCGCCTCGAAGCTCTTCCAGGAAATCCTTGATGATGCGGGCGGTGAGGCCCCAGATTTCGTGGGGGCCGAAGCTGTAGAAATAAACGTCTACCAGGCGCCCCAGATGCAACCTTTGCTCGACACGCGCCAGCCTCGGGTCGAGGAAAGTCCGGAAGGGTACGTGCAATACTTCCGCAACCTCGCGAATCTGCGGGATTGTCGTGAAGCCTCCAGCGATGTAGCCGGCAAATGGGACAACCCTGAATTCAGTGCTGGAAAGGTAATCATGGAAGCGGCCGAGAATCTCGATCTGCTCTTCCCCGATTCCGACCTCCTCGAGAGTTTCCCTGAGCGCGGTCGCCTCGTGGCTTTCGTCATCCCGGCACATCCCGCCGGGAAAGGAGATCTGACCCTTATGCGTCTGCACGTCTTCGGTGCGGCGAGTAAGCAGGAAGTGCGGCTCTCCGTCCTTCTCGAACACAGGCATCAGCACCGCCGCCTCGTGCGTATACCCCGTCGCCACCCGGCGCAATTGGAGCTCCGAGAGCCTGTTTCTGATTTCTGCCTCAATCGACATCTTTTCTTGGAATCCAGAATCCAGAATTCAGAATCCAGAATCGAGAAGGTGGAGGGCTTGATTGACGAATGACGATTGAAAGAATCAGTCTGGTCCATCGTCAATCACCAATCGCCAATAGTGCTCGCTTTCTGGATTCTGGATTCCTTGAGAAATCGACACTCGTCATTCGTCAATTCTTCTTAATGAGCCACACTTCCGCAACCTGGCACCCGCGGCCGTTGCCTCCCAATCCCGGCGTCCGGTGCCAGCTCAACGTCAGCTCGCCGTCAGCGGTGGCCTGCGGCGGTATATCGAACTCCACCGGCCGCATAGGAGATTCTTTCTTGATAAACGGGTGGACTTCATATGTGTCATCGGCCACAAGGCGGACTGAGGGCGCGGCGGCCTCCACCGCATAGACCACGCGGACCTTGTACTGGGCCCCCGGATCCAGGTTCGTGTACCGCATTTTGAGTGGAAAGTCGTTGAGCGACTCCGCGTAGGTCCACCAGGAGGTTGGACCTGCAGGTTGATAGGCGAAGCCCGTCAGAGCAGACTCCAGGAAGGCGGGGTCCTTCTCAAAGCCGGGCCCGCGCACCAGATGCGGTTCCATGGTGACGTTGCCCAGGTCGTCGTGAAAACCGCCAGGGCCGGGGTTGGTCCAGTTGACGATCTCGTCGATGCCCTTGAGCCGGTCCGTCTCCTCCGGGAGCTTGCGCAACTCGTCGAACCTCTGCTTCAGCCAGAGGCGGTTGTTCAAAGGCATATCCACGGTATCCAGGTTGGCGCCTCTGCCGATGGAGATTGCTTTGTAGCGCTCGACGCTCAGCTGCATGCGAATGCTCTGGTAGAGGGCTTCGGCCAGCTCGAATATTCGCGCCCGCCAGTTCTGAGCAACGGGATGCGCCACGGCGCGCTCCAGGACGAATTCCGCGGTGGACATCGCCGCCAGCGAACCGGTCTTCCGGGCCTGGCGCAGGGAGTCCCTGGCGCGCTCTTCCAGCTCCGTCTCATAGATCAGCCGGCTTCGATTGTAGGCATCGTAGTAGGCGCGGTAGAGCGCCTGTTGGAAGCGCCAGTTCAGCAAATCGCGGGGTGACGCCGTTTTCTCCATCGATTGGAACTGCGCGAGCGCTGTCGAGACATGCCGGTTGGTCAGAAGGGGGCCTTGCCAGTTACGCTCGAGCGCGAGCAGTCCCTGGGCAAAAGTGTCTGTATAGCGCTCCCCGAGGAAATAGCGGCTGTATTCTCTGAGCACTCCAACTACGTCCGCCTCGGGGTCCCAACCCAGCGCGCTCCAGACGATCTTGTTGACATCGTCGTTACAACCTTCCGAATAGGCGATGAAACCTATGGTGTGGGGTTGCAGCAGGCGAAATATCTGCGCCTGAGCGAGAGGACGCGGGTTGATCACCTCCCGGGCTTCGGTGATCGCGTAGGCCATGTCCCAATCCGGAACCGGATACTGGCACTGCCGGCTGTGCGTGATGTCGGGATAGTGACGGATAGGATACTTGCGCGGAACCGCGGCCCTCAGCTCGGGCAAGCTGAGGCGCACCTGCGGGCCGAAAACAACGCCGCCGAGCCAGGAGGGCTGATCGTTTCGAAGAATGTTAAGAAACTGATCCGTCCACTCACGGCTGAAGCTCTGCGGGGAAATCCACATTTGCGCCTTGGGATGAAAGCGGCGCAACAGTTGCGTCTGTTTTTCCAGCAGCGCCATCAGATGCTTCGGCTGCGTGTGCCCCGGATCTCCGCCCGGCACGAAAACGGCGTCGATTCGGGGCAGGTTTTTGAAAACTTCTCGCCATTCGTTGAGCGCGAGCTCTACCGTTTTCGGATCCGAGTAGTCCTGATCCATAGCCGGATACCAGATCCAGACATCCAGGCCGTAGTCCGCGAGCAACTGTGACATGCCCATCATCATCTCCATGGGAGGCAAGGGAAAATGCGGACTGTCCGCGGCGTCGTCCGAGCGCGGAGGGATGAGCTCCACGGCGTTAGTGCCGAAGACGGACAGGTCCCGGATGTACTGCTCCCATACAGGCAGAGACCATCCGTCATACGAATTGGTCTTGGGCCGGTAACCCAGCTGGTGACCACGAAGGGGATACTTGGGAGATGTTGTTATCGCGAGGCTGTCCGGCAGACCCACTGCTCCTCTCTTCATTTGCAAGGTTCGAAGCAAGCGCCCTACGCCGAAGAGGACGCCGCGCGCGTCATTGCCGGCCACGAATACTGCGGGCGCCGGTGCGGATTTGATGATGCGGATGCGGTATCCTTCAGGCGGTAGGTCTCGTCGCTCGCCGGGGAATTCCCGCGCGTACTTGCCCGCAAACATATTTAGGGAAGACGCGGGACCGACGCCGATGACCGGCACTGATTCCGCCGGCCATGATTCCACGCTTGTCCAGCGGATGCCGGACCGTTTCTCCACCTCCTCGATCAGCATCTGGACGGCTTTCCGTTCCGGACCCGAGAGGCCGCGCGGTACGACGACCCGGGCTTTGCTCAAATCCAGGTCGGCGGCGTCAGCCGAGGAGCACGTGAAGAAAAGGATGGAAAGGCACAGCTTCTTCACAGTATTCGCGGGCACTTGAATTATTCACGGAGCCAGAGAGGCGCGGAGGATGACAGAAACGAACGGGATCCCTCTGTGGCTCTGTGCCTCAGTGGCACGGTTAAAGCCTGGGCGAGAAGGATACACGCAATGCTGCCCGAAACGCCAAATTATCACCGCGGAGAGGGTGCAATTAAAAGTGCGAGTCAGGATGCGCGCAAAAGACCGACAAATGACGAGTGCGCTATG
Organism: Acidobacteriota bacterium; assembly: GCA_003225335.1. GTDB lineage: Bacteria > Acidobacteriota > UBA6911 > UBA6911 > UBA6911 > Gp18-AA60. The sequence continues at coordinate 9,044 of QHZE01000134.1, read as the reverse complement.
AAGTGCGGCGACTTGTCGCCGCTTTCCTTTTGACGTTGGGGCCATAGCGGCGACAAGTCGCCGCACTCCAAAAGAGCTGTGATTGTTCAACTTCATCTGACCAAAGCGAAACCTGAGGCGACTCGCATTTCTAATTACACCTCCGCGGAGACGCGGTCAATCCATTTGAAATTTGATGATTCAGACAGTGGCCCTCGCAGGCGCACGGACGCCGTGAGAGAATCTTCGCAGAAATTCGTGGAATTCGTGTAATTCGTGGCCGCGCCTTTTTAACCGCTACTGTCTGAATCACAGGGCCAATTCGATTTCAAATTTGAAATTTCAAATTTGAAATTGATAATGGTCCTATTCAAGCGAAAAGGAAACGGAATGGCGAATCTCTTTGATCTGAAAGGGAAAGTTGCGATTGTAACCGGCTCAACGCGAGGCATCGGCCGGGCCATTGCAGAGGCCATGGCTAGCGCAGGCGCCAGGGTAGTCATTTCGAGCCGGAAGGTGGACATGTGCGACGAGGTCGCCTCGCGCATCCTGAACGAAGGACTGGAGGCGACCCCGATACCCTGCAATGTCGGGAAAAAGGAAGATCTGGAGCGCCTGGTGTCTCAGACGCGCATGCGCTACGGCCGAATCGACTGTCTCGTTTGCAATGCGGCTGTGAATCCCTATTACGGTTTGATTTCCCAGTTGCCTGATGAAACCTTCACCAAGATTATGGACTCGAATGTGCGCAGCAGGCTCTGGCTCTGCAACATGGTCATTCCCGAGATGGCGGAGCGGCGGGACGGTAGTGTCGTTTTTGTCTCCAGTATTGCCGGCCTCCGAGGGTCCTTGATGCTGGGCATGTATGCCATTTCCAAGGCGGCGGACATGCAACTTGCGCGCAATCTGGCCGTAGAATGGGGACCGAAAAACGTTCGCGTCAACTGTATAGCACCGGGATTGGTCCGGACCGATTTCGCTCGGGCTCTGTGGCAGAACCCGGATATCGTGTCGCAGGCCGAGTCGGTGTATCCGTTGCGCCGCATAGGCGAACCGGAGGACATCGCAGGGACCGCCGTGTTCCTGGCGTCTCGCGCAGGGCAGTGGATCACGGGTCAGACGATCGTCGTGGACGGCGGGGCCACCATAGTCGGAATCTAATCGATTGACGAATGACGAATGACGAATGACGAATGACAAATGACAAATGACAAATGACAAATGACAGATGAGCAATGAATAGCGAGTGAGCTTTGTACCGCCAAGTGAGTCACGGGCGAGACGCCCGTGCCACGATGGCTTCGCGGCACGGCCGTCGCCAAGGTCTCTATCTGTTGGGCCGCCAGAGGGTGCTGCTCTCGGATGCGCTCTCTTCCGGCAATAAAAAGGCTTCGTCTTTCCGCCATCGGTGTTCGCTTTTGCAGTGAGGGCAAGACACGCGGACGTTCTTGTAGATCTCGCGGGCGAACTCCTCCGGCGATGCCGTCTGGAACCCGGTAAACAGCGGTTTTTGCGTCACGGGACAGCGGATCATGATGTTGTACACCTTGACCATCCACTCCACTCCGAGCAATGGGAATTGCGTTCCCCATTCTATACGCTATGTTTCGAATTCACCACCGAGTCGTGGAGACGTCATTGGCCACAGAGACACAGAGCCACGGAGAAAAGCTTGCCACGAATTACACGAAAAGGCTGACGGGTCCGCGGAACTCTTGCATCACGCTCATTAACGGTATGCACGGTCTGTGACCAAAAAGTTAGTGTAATTGGTGTAATTCGTGGCGAGTTTTTCTGGCGTTGGTTCTTTCCCCGAGGTCTGACGGATTACGATTCCAGCAGTCCAGCAGATTTCCTCTTGCGCGGTTAAGACTAATTCCCTATCCTAAAGGACGCTTATCCACGCCCGCTTCAGGGAACCGACAGGAAATTGGCTTTATGGCAGGGTACGTCCAGGCTAGTCGGCCCATGGCAGTGACCACTCCGCTGGGAAAGGATGCGCTGCTCCTGGTGGAATTCGAGGGGCAGGAAGCCATCTCTCAGCTTTTCGGCTTCCGGCTGGGTCTGATTGCCGACAACGATCAGAAGGTGCCGTTTGAAAAACTTCTGGGCCAGAAGATCTCAATAACGTTTCTATTACCCAACGATAAGGAGCGTTACTTTCACGGCATTTGCAGGCGCATAAGCCAGGGGGAACGGGATGCCACGTTCACCTCGTACCGCATGGAGGTAGTGCCTCAATTCTGGCTGCTGACGAAAAGGACGCAGAGCCGCATTTTTCAGCACAGTTCAATCCCGGACATACTGAAGAAGGTGTTCGAGGGGTTGGATGTGAGCTTCGAAATCCAGGGTGTGTTTCACCCGCGAGACTACTGCGTTCAGTATCGTGAAACCGATTTTGATTTCGCCAGCCGCCTGATGGAAGAAGAAGGGATCTACTACTTTTTCAAGCACGCGCCGGACAGCCACAAAATGGTCGTGGCCAATACGCCGCAAAGCCACCCCGGCCTGCCGGTGCAAGCCAGGCTTATCTACGAGGAAATAACGGGTGGGCTGCGGGAGGAGGCGAGAATCTCCCGTTGGGAGAAGTCCCAGGAATTGACTTCGGGCAAGTATACGCTCTGGGACCACTCGTTCGAGCTCCCGCACAAGCACCTTGAAGCCGAGAAAACGATTCTGGACGGTGTGACTGCGGGCAAGGTGACGCACAAACTGAAGGTTGGCGGCAACGAGAGCCTCGAGATCTATGATTATCCGGGGGCCTATGCCCAGCGCTTTGACGGGATCGACCGCGGCGGAGGCGAGCAACCCGCCGAGCTCCAAAAGATTTTTGAGGACAATAGGCGGACTGTCGGGCTCCGCATGCAGGCCATAGAAGCCTCCGGGTGCATGGAGATCCATGTGGCGAGCAACTGCAGGCAGGTCGTGACGGGTCACAAATTCACTCTGGAAGGTCACTTCAACGCGGACGGCCAGTATCTTGTGACCCGAGCGCAACACTCGGCGCGGCTGTCGGGCGATTATCGATCCGGAAACTTTGAGGAGTTCAGTTACGAGAACAGCTTTACGTGCCTCCCCTATGCTCTGCCGTTCCGGCCTGCTCCGATGACACCCAGGCCGGTGGTTCAGGGAACGCAGACTGCCGTGGTGGCGGGTCCGGCCGGAGAGGAGATCTTCACCGACAAGTACGGGCGCGTGAAGGTGCAATTTCATTGGGATCGCGAAGGCAAGAGTGATGGGGACAGCTCCTGCTGGGTGCGAGTCGCGACGCTTTGGGCCGGCCGGCAATGGGGCGTGATTCACATTCCGAGGATTGGGCAGGAGGTAATCGTCGACTTCCTGGAAGGCGATCCGGACCAGCCGATCATCGTCGGGAGCGTCTACAACGCGGACCAGATGCCGCCGTATGGTCTGCCCGGCAATAGGACGCAGAGCGGCATCAAGACCCGGAGCAGCTTGGCGGGCGGCGCCGCGAATTTCAACGAGATCCGCTTCGAAGACAAGAAGGGCGGCGAGCAGCTCTTCATCCATGCGGAAAAGAACCAGGACATCGAGGTGGAAAACGATGAAACCCACTGGGTCGGCCACGACCGCACCAAGACTATCGACCATGACGAGACGACCCACGTCAAGCACGACCGCACAGAAACGGTGGACCACGACGAAAAGATCACCATTGGCAATGATCGCACCGAGGATGTGATTGGCAACGAGACGATCGCGGTAGTAAAAAATCGCACGCGAACTGTTTCACAGAATGAGGTTGTAACCGTCGCTCTCACCCGCACCCACACCGTCGGCGTGAACGAGGCGATAACCATAGGCGCGGCGCAGGAGGTGACGGTTGGCGCCGTGCGGGCGGTGACGGTGGGTGCGTCACAGGATGTGAATATTGGAATAGACTTGAGCGAGAGCGTTGGCAAAGATCGCGACTGCGATGTGGGAGCGAATCGCACGACTTCAGTGGGCAAGGATGATTCGTTGACGGTCGGCAAAAAACTCACAATTAATGCGGGCGACCAGGTTCTCATCCAGACCGGTAAGGCGAGTATCTTAATGAAGAAGGACGGAACGATCACGATCAAAGGCAAAGACATCACCATCGAGGGTTCTGGCCAGATTGTTGGAAAAGCCTCGAAAGACATGATACTGAAGGGAAAGAAAATACTTCAGAACTAGCAGGTCCAATTAGAGGCGCGAGTCGAGCAGGGCGGCCGGAGAGACTGTGAAGAATTGTATTTCAAACCAATGACATCCAAGTAGCAGCGATTTTTTTTGTGAAATTCGTGGAATTCGTGGCGGTTTTTTTGGCCACGAATTCCACGAATTAACACGAATTAAATTCTCCACAGCTTCTGAAAGAGTTAACGGCGGCATCAATTGACTCGCACTTCTAATTGCACCCGAACTAGCGGCCGTCTCGGCCTCGAGGGTGGTTACGCGCGGGCGCGCTTTTTCCAGTAAAAACAGGGGGAGAATGGGGATGAAAAGGGAAGTGGCGGATACACTCTTTGAGATTGTTTCCGAAGACGATTCAAGTCACGGTGTGGAGCGGGAAGATGACTCTCAGTCAGGGCTGGAAATGAGCCAAACCCGCAACATTGACGGGACGGTCATCGGCGTCCTGGCCGGTTTGAAGGATTCCGGGGAGCCGCTCGTGGACTTTCCTTCCAATACTTCCGGCAATAGTTTGGAGGCCCGCACCACCATCGCATTGAGCAAAAGCCGGAAACCGTCGGCAGCGAGAAGCAAAGTTTCATAGAGCTGGAATTGGATGGCGAAAGGCTCGTGTTCACTGCCAAGAAAGAGATTGTCCTGCGCTGCGGTAACGCCAGCATCACATTGACCCGCGCGGGAAAAGTCCTTATCCGCGGAGCTTATCTGCTCAGCCGTTCCTCGGGAGTAAATCGCATCAAGGGCGGGTCGGTGCAGATAAACTGACTCGAAAACCGTCCCGCCGAGTCTCCCCTGCATGCCATGGAACTGATCAACGCTACCGAAATGCCGGCGGCCTACACAATGGGCATGAAGCCGAATGGCCGCGAGCTGCTCGTCGTCGTGGTTAAAGGCACCTTCATGATTCCGCAAAGCGGCGAGGAATCCAGCCTTGCCGGGGAGCAGGCGCCTCTCGTCATGGCGGACGAGTTCACGGGAGAGCCCGGCTTCTCGGCGCCAAAGTATGAGAGCGACTTCGCTCCCGTTAAGCCACGTTGCGACGTGCTGCTCCTTGGGTCGGCGTATGCGCCGGGCGGCAACCCCGCTGAAAAGATTACTGTGTCCCTTCGCGTTGGTTCGATCTCCAAGAGCTTTGATCTTGTCGGCGATCGCGTCTGGAAAACTGGATTAACGGGGTTGGAGGCCAGCCGGCCGAAACCCGTCACAGTAGTGCCGATTTCGTATGACAACGCTTTTGGCGGTGTGGATAATCTCCATCCAGATCCTGCCAGGCATCGAACCTATCTTTCAAATCACGTCGGTAAGGGATTCTACGAGCAGGCCGACCCTCAGCTCATCGATGGGAAGCCCCTTCCCAATACACAGGAGTCGAAACAACCGATTACCAGCCCTCGCGGATCGTACCGTCCCATGGCCTTCGGGCCTGTCGGGCGCGCGTGGCAACCGCGCCCTCAATTCGCAGGCGCCTACGACCAGAACTGGATCGACAACGTCTTTCCATTTCTGCCGGCCGACTTCGACGAGCGTTACTACCAATCCGCGCCTGCCGACCAGCAGACGGATTATCTGAAGGGCGGCGAGGAAGTTGTGCTTCTCAACCTGACCCCGCAGGGTCAAACCACCTTCAACCTGCCGACGATCTCGATGCCCATCACCTTCTACTTCAAGAACTACGAGGAGAAGGAAACCGTCGCTGTATGCGACACGCTCATCCTTGAGCCGGACTCGGGCCGGTTCATGATGGCCTGGCGCGCATCGATCCCGCTGAAGAAGAACATCTTCGAAGTCGCACAGACCGTTGCAGGACGGATGCCGCGCGGATGGTATCGGGCGCGCGAGTTGGGCAAGACCTGGTATCCCTCACTCAAGGAACTGGTGGACGAGAAGAAAGCGGAGCGAGAAGAAACCGGCGAAGAAGCGGAGGAAACCGCAGACGAGGTCGAGCCATGAAACCCGTCGCGATCCTCGCCTCCGGCATGGTCACGGGCGTGGGTCTGAACGCCCCAGCCAGTTGCGCGGCGATCCGCTGCGCCATTGACAACTTTTCCGAGACGCGCTTCATGGACAAAGGCGGTGAGTGGATCATCGGCAGCCAGGTGCCGCTCGAACAACCCTGGCGCGGTTTGCCCAAACTCGTCCATATGGTCGTGCCCGCCATGCGGGAATGCGTGGCTCACGCCGGAAACGTAAGGCCGGAGATGATTCCACTTCTTCTGTGCGTCGCCGAGAAGGAGCGCCCCGGCCGGCTGGAGGGATTGGACGACCAGCTCTTCCACGACGTGCAAGGCGAGCTGGGGGTCCGCTTCCACCCACGATCCGCCGTGATCGCACGCGGTCGCGTAGCGGGCGCGCTGGCGCTGGCCGAGGCGCGACAACTGATCAACGATGAACGCCTGCCCCTGTGCCTGATCGCCGGCGTTGACAGCTTCCTGGTGGCCCCTACGCTGGCTGCCTACGAGGAGAAAAACCGGCTGCTGACCAGCTTGAATTCCAACGGCTTCATCCCTGGTGAAGCCGGCGCCGCTGTCCTCGTAGGTCCACCCGGCAGTGGTAAATCCGAAATCCGAAATCCGAAATCCGAAATCGACGAATTCCTTTGCCTCGGAATCGGCACCGGCCAGGAAAAAGCCACCGTTGATTCCGAAGAACCGTTGCGCGCCGAAGGAATGGTCCAGGCCTTCAAGGCCGCCTTTGCGGACGCCGGTAAAACGCTGGCTGACGTAGACTATCGCATCACGGATTCCAACGGCGAGCAGTACTGGTTTAAGGAAGCTGCCTTGGCTCTGACCCGCACCCTGCGCGTGCGCAAGGAGCAATTCGAAATCTGGCATCCAGCCGACTGCATCGGCGAGACCGGCGCCGCCATCGGCCCCTGCGCCCTTGGCGTCGGTCTGGCTGCGGCAGTCAAAAACTACGCGCCGGGTCCGGGCGTGCTCGGCCATTTCAGCGCCGAGGACAGTGAGCGCCTGGCGTTCGTGATGAAACCCAGCAATGTGGGGGGCCATTGATGGCCAACGAGGTCTATGCCAACAATATGGAGGTTGCCTGCAAAGCGGGCCAGGGCAAATCCATCTGCGCGTTCCCCGATGTGTGCTTCACGCCGCCCCAAACGCCTGCCACACCGCCCGGTGTGCCAATTCCATATCCCAATACCGGCATGGACAGCGACACCACCAACGGTAGCAAGACGGTACAGATTTCCGGCCAGGAGGTGATGCTGAAGAACAAGTCCTACTTCAAGAAAAGCACTGGGGACGAGGCCGGCTGCGCGCCTAAGAAAGGCGTCGTCACAAGCAAGAATATGGGGAAAGTTTATTTCAACGCTTGGTCAATGGACGTGAAGTTCGAAGGCGAGAACGTGGTGCGGAATCTAGACATCACGACGCACAACCATGCGTCGTTCCCGGGAAACTCACCAACTTGGCCATTTCTTGACGCTGCAGCATTCAACGGTTCAGGACCATGCAAAGATGTTGCGAAAGAGGTAGATTCGAAGTGCTCCAAGCACGCAAAAAAAAACCTGACGTCGAAAGGGGAGGTAAAACGCAAGGCTGCTATCAAAGCGATGTGCAAGGATCCAAAGTGCAAAAAAGCTCTCAAGTGTGCGCTCTCACCAAAAAACCCTTCAAACTGTTGTCCCCAACCTCAGCCCAAGCCTCCCAAGCAGACTCCCCACCACGTTGTTCCAGATTCCCAATTCAGCGAAAAGGGTGGGGGACGTTTAGATCTCGATTCGGGGGGGCAATACGACTATAGCGCCGCACCTTGCATTTGTGCAGCGGGTACGAGTCATTCAACCGGGAAACATGGGGATATCCATACTGAAACCAATAATCTAACGGTAAATCACGCTTCTGTCAGAGAAGATGTCAAAGGGAAGACAGTCTCCGCTGACGCACTTTGGAAGGTCTCCGAAGCTGAGGCGGTTGGCGCTACAGCAGTGGCCGAGGTGACAGGATGCGACGAGGCCTGTATCAAGTCTCAGATGCGCCGAGGACACAAGAAGATGGGGATAGAGCGCGACGATCAAATTCGACCAACCACTGCTGGAACAGTCACCGAGCCACCGACCAATACGACAAAACGATTTAGGTAGCGTTGGCTACGAGTGAACCAAATTATGAAAAAGTCTCCACTACATGATCTAGTAATTAGGACCGCTGTTGTGCGACGACTCGATTTGGGGTTTATCTACGCCTGCGATCCAAGAAAGGAGGAAAAGGAGATACCGCACGCCATTACATTCATGTGGGAAGCTGGTAAATTCGACCGAGGGGAGTGTAACTACAATGCTCATACTGCCTGTATCATTGAGCATCCAGAGCCTGGACTTGTTGATGCATCTGAGCCGGGTTATTACTCGGTAAATACTAGGAACGGCATGACGAGCGGCGATATCCTTGAAGATAGCCAACCTCCTCCCAAGAAGCCGAGGCTTGGAGGTATCCGGTCGTTGTCAGAGATCGGAGGTAAGGCCTATGCGGTTGGTTTGCGTGGGATGGTTTATCAACTCGATGGGCTAAGAAAATGGACGCGCATCGACGAAGGTTTGCCAGACAGCTTCAATATTCAAGCGATTCACGGTTTTGAAATTTCCGACACATATGCAGTAGGCCGTCATGGCGAACTCTGGCATTATAATGGGAAAAGATGGACCAAGCGTGAACTGCCGACGAACAAGAATCTCAATACCGTAAAATGCGCCGGGAACGAAACGGTCTACGTAGCGGGGCACGACGGCATCCTGATTCGCGGGAGAGAAAACATATGGGAGATCATCGACCACGAGGAAACCGACGACGACATCTGGGACCTAGAGTGGTTTGAGGGAAAACTGTACGTATCGACGATGGACGCCGTCTACCGGTTGAAGAAGGAAGAACTTGAGC
>QHZE01000558.1 GCA_003225335.1 Acidobacteriota bacterium | reverse complement strand
CTTCTCTTCTAAGTGCGGCCGGCAGCCATGACATAGAGGCTAACGGGTCATCGCTGATTGCGGAGGTGGCGGATGCGCGGACCCACTTGTCACCCTCGCTGTCAATTATCACTCCACTCTTGATCTTTCCTTTTGAAGTGGACTCGGCACCAACGAGGGTGATTTCAGGGCCGTCGAGTTCATACTTGCCGCTCACGCCTGTGGACCCTTGAAACAAAAAATATGTCCCATCAGCCTTCAATTCTATGTAATGGGAGCGGGTTTTCTTATGAATGTATTTGCCCGGAATATCTGCACCCATAGCAAGACTCGAATGATCATCTTATCTCATCGCCTTGGCGCGGTTGCACACTTCACACTCGTGTAGCACAGGCGTTAGTGCGCCCCACAGTTGCACCCGGCTTTTGCCGGCCATGCCGCAAATTTTTGTGAGAATACGAAGCGGACCCGCCATCCTATGTCTGCCTAGGGCTTGATGATCACACGTCCTAGTGTCTTGCCTTCCTGAATACACCGTATGGATACAAATCCATCGTCAAAGTCGGCTTCCACGATGCCGACATACGGGGTATCTCCTTGCGAAAACCGGCAGGCGCTTCGAACGCCGATGCGGGAAACGATTCGCGGCGGACTATTGATGGGGATTTGGGCCTGGCTACATCTGGGCCTGAGAAAACCGTCGCGGTACTGGATTAAGGTAAAGAATTCGCGCGGCCGAAAAAGTGTTTCCCCCCTGGGCGAAGGGATTTCCCTTTACACCCCCAATTGGGTTGCCAAGTCTTCCATGTTCTTCGCCGCGAAATCGACGGGCACCCGCGGGGCGGATTCTCCCGTCCCCGGTCCATTCTCTCCCGGTCGCGCGATGTGCGCAGTGCGCAAACCATTTGATGCGGCCGAGCGCAGATCGTCGCTGTGTGCGGCGCACATCATCACTTCTTCGGGGCGCAGGTTCAACGCTGCGGCGGTCATGAGATAGACGGCCGGCTTAGGTTTGAAGTCGCGCGCGATCTCCGAGCCGAGAACGGCGTCCCAGGAAAACTTATTATGCCTTGCGATGTCGACCATCAGGGCAATGTTGCCATTGGAGCAGGGCGCGAGCATGAACTTGTGCTGGAGCCGCATGAAGCCAGGGACGACATCCGGCCATGTATCGATGCGATGCCAGGCGAGATTCAGATCGTCGGCGACATTGTCATCGAGCTTCTCCAGCCCGAATTTCGGCCGGATCTGGTCGAGCATGCGCCGGTGCAGGACATCGAGTTTGACGAAGGGCTGACGGCCGGAGCGCACCTCCTCCATGCTCGGCTGGTAGAGCGCGCGCCAAGCATCGGCAAAGGCGTGCCAATCGAAATCGTAGCCGAGCGGCTTCAAGATGCGTTCAGCATCGCGGGCGACCCCGTTGCGCCAATCGGTGCATGTGCCGAACACGTCATAGACAAGCGCCTTCACGCCTACGGCGGCGGCGCCGGGTCTGGCTTGGCCGAACACCCTGGTGGGAACAAGAAAGGTGCGGCCCGCAAACGCGCCTGCCGCGACTGCGGTTGCCCCCCGAAGCAAGCTGCGGCGAGTGATATTGGTCATCGTCCCCTCCTTGCGATCTGTTTTCATAGGTTCCACGAGAGGATAACGCAAACGACAGAGACACCAAGAGAGTTTAATTCCGGACCTATGATGCACGGTGAAATCTGGTTGTCCCTCACTGGTAGAACTTATCGAATTGCGGGGTTGTTACAGGGCGCCATAAATAATGCGGTAGTATCGGCGGATCGATCCACGATTCAGCAGCGCACGGATGTTGATTCGAATATGTATCGGCGGTGGAATCCTTCTCGGACTCGCCGGTTTAGGCGTCGCGAAAAGCCCGATTTTTCCGGCGAATGGACACAGAACCGCCAGGCCAGCACACTCAGCCCTGGAGCCGCCGCCGTGCAGAGCGCTGTCGTGGAATCGAGCTTCGGAAGATCGGCGGGTTGACGTTGGTGAGAATGTCAAACCGGCAACCGGCTTTCGACGGCGACTCGGATATTTGCCGCCAGCTTTAGCAATCCAAGCAAGTCATAGAAAAGATTCTCTTCGATGATTTCACCATTTTTGCAGTGCGCGACGGTGAATCGATGATTTCGTGGTCCGAGGTCGCTCTTCAGCGACTCGTGCACGAACGCCGTCCAGACGTCATCTCGCGAACTCGGGGTGGGCGGGGCGAAGAGGCGCGGAAGCGACCCCTCCAACAACGGAGAAAGCCCGCGTGGTCCGCCGCCCGTGGATGAGTTCTGAACGACGACACGAAGGCCTGATTCGGGCTTCTAAAGGTGTGATGCGTCACTCCGCTCCCTATCTGATCGGCCGTGCCCTGGACGCGCACACGCCTGATCCAAATCGCTATCGATCAGCCCAGTTATTCTCGATCTGGATTTGCGCCGTGAGCTTGGCTGAAGCTTCGGATTCTTGACCGCTGCTGGTCACGACACCGGTCAACGTGATGGGTTTGTTACCGTCGTACTCCGCGCCGAACGAATGATGTGCCAACAAGGGCGCAGCGGCCAGCAGACAACACGCAAGTAGGGTGAGTCTCATATGCCTCCGTACCAGGTGCCGCCGCCTTTTCGGTAATGGTCCCTGCGGTCTGTGACGACGATTCGAGAGAGATATTTGGTATTTTTCCAGCCCATTTGACGCCCGAGACGAAGACGGAGGGGAGCGCCAAAGTCGGCGGGCAAGGCCTCACCATTCATGCCATAAGCGAGCAGCGTCTGCGGATGCAGAGCGTCTGCCATGTCGTGGGTCTCCCACAATGCGCGCACAAGTGTCCGGCTTTGATTGGGATTCGGAAATGGCTCGAAGACGACGTATCGCGCCTCCGGCCGCGTTCCGGCAAGATCCAACACCGTCGCCAGCCGCACGCCGGTCCATTCGGCAATGTATGACCAACCCTGCTCGCAGGCGTGCAACAAGATATGACTTTCGGCCGGCAGGCGTTGGAGATCTTCGAGCGAAAAAGA
>QHZE01000557.1 GCA_003225335.1 Acidobacteriota bacterium | reverse complement strand
AACATCTAAGGGCAGTGACGAGTGACAAGAAGAGCCTTCGTCGGAGCGCGGAAGTCGCAGAATTGCCGGCGCGCGAAGCTCCTATATTTTGAACAGCGAGTCGAACTTCTTCTTGGCGTTCTCAGCGGGCGACGCGGCGCGGCTCCCGCCCGTGAGCGCAGGGTGGGGGCGATAGTAGTCGCAATAGTTTGCCGCTTCCTTGTCGCGGACCCATTCCGCCTGCGGCTCCGAGCACTGGTTATTCTTTCCGGGATCGTAGAAGTTGCAGCTGCGGCAGGAGTGCAGGTCAGCACTACATCGCGGACAGGTATCGCGACCTGAGACGCGACCACCCGACGGAAGCCGAACGGACTCACCGCATTTCCAGCAACTGAATGTCACGGAAGCTACCAGTCGTTACCGAGAAGGCCCCCAAGGCGAGCGGCCAGCCACCGGGCGTCAGCTTCTTCAACTGACAACTGACGACTGACCACTGACGACTTCTATTGCGTCCGCGCCTCGTCCTCGTCCGGGACCTCGACTCCCATGCCCGAAGCCGCAGGAATGGGCGCTTCGGCAGGCTCTCCTTCGGGCACACCCAGTTCGGGCTGGGGAAGCTCGACCTCGGTGAGCAGCCTGAAGTTCCGGTAGAACTCGAGGCCGGTTCCCGCCGGAATGAGCCGGCCCATGATCACGTTTTCCTTCAGGCCGCGAAGCTGGTCCACCGCGCCGCGGATCGAAGCTTCGGTCAAGACGCGGGTGGTCTCCTGGAAGGAGGCGGCGGAGATGAACGAGTCGGTGGAGAGGGAAGCCTTGGTGATGCCGAGCAGCAACGGCCTGCCCGTGGCGGGCTTCCCGCCGCTCGCGACGGCGCGGTCGTTTTGTTCCCGGAACCTGAACTTATCCACCTGTTCGTCGAGGAGGAACTCGGTATCACCCACGTCTTCCACCTTGACCCAGCGCATCATCTGGCGGACGATCACCTCGATGTGCTTGTCATTGATGTTGACGCCCTGCAGCCGGTAGACCTCCTGGATTTCATCGACCAGGTATTTCTGCAGTTCCTTCTCGCCCAGCACCGCGAGGATGTCGTGCGGGTTGCGCGGGCCATCCATCAGCGGTTCGCCCGCGTGCACGCGTTCGCCTTCCTGGACCGCCAGGTGAACGCCGCGGGGCAAGGAGTACTCTTTGGATTCCCCGTGGTCGGGCGCCACGACGATCTTGCGCTGGCCTTTCGCGATTTCTCCGTACTTGACGACGCCGTCGATCTCACTGATGACCGCCGGCTCGTGGGGTTTGCGAGCTTCGAAGAGCTCCACCACACGCGGCAATCCGCCGGTGATGTCCTTGGTCTTGGTGGTTTCGCGCGGGATCTTGGCCAGCACGTCGCCCGGCAAGACCTCGTCGCCGTCCTGCACCATGAGGTGGGAGCGCGACGGCATAAGGTACTTTCTGACGGCTTTCGCCGCCGCTTTGTCGCTGCGAATAACGACTTGGGGCTGGTGCTCCTGGTCCGGCGAATCGGTGACCACCCAGCGCGAGAGGCCGGTGACCTCGTCCACCTCTTCGTGCAGCGTAACGCCCTGCTCCAGGTCTTTGAACTGCACCGTACCTCCCACCTCGGTCAAGATGGAGAAGGTGTACGCGTCCCACTCGACGACCACGTCGCCCATTTTGACGGGTGAGTTGTCGGCGAACCTGACCTTGGCGCCGTAGACCACCGAGTAACGTTCGCGCTCGCGGCCTTTGTCGTCCACCACGGCCACCGAGCCGTTCCGGTTCATCGCCACGAAGTGACCGTCGCGGTTCTTGACGGTCTGCAAGCTCTGGAACTTGAGGAAACCGTTGTTCCTCGCTTCGAGGTGCGACTGCTCGCTCACGCGGCTGGCCGTACCGCCGATGTGGAACGTCCGCATGGTGAGCTGGGTGCCGGGTTCGCCGATGGACTGGGCGCCGACGACGCCCACCGCCTCGCCCATCTCCACCACGCGCCCGGTCGCCAGGTTGCGGCCGTAGCAGCGCACGCAGACCCCGCGGCGTGATTCGCAGGTGAGCACAGACCGGATGCGGACGCGCTCGATGCCCGCCGCCTGGATGGCCCCGGCAAGGTCCTCGTTGATTTCCTGGTTGACGTCGACGATCACGTTGCCCTCGTAGTCCCTGATCTGCTCGAGGGAAACGCGGCCCACGATGCGCTCGCGCAGGGGTTCAACAACCTCACCGGCCTCTACGATGGGTTCGACGTAGATGCCGTCCACGGTGCCGCAGTCGAATTCGGAGATGATCACGTCCTGGGCGACGTCCACCAGGCGCCGCGTCAGGTAGCCCGAGTCGGCGGTCTTGAGCGCCGTGTCCGCCAGGCCTTTGCGCGCGCCGTGAGTCGAAATGAAGTACTGGAGCACGTTCAAACCCTCGCGGAAGTTCGCGGTGATGGGCGTCTCGATGATTTCTCCCGAAGGCTTGGCCATCAACCCGCGCATGCCCGAGAGCTGCCGGATCTGTTGCTTGGAGCCGCGCGCGCCGGAGTCCGCCATAATGTAGATCGGGTTAAACTGCGCCGCCTTGTCCTGGGACTCCATGGCCTGGAACATCTCGTCGGCGACCTTGTCCGTCACCTTCGCCCAGATGGCGATCACCTTGTTGTAGCGCTCGCCGTGAGTGATGACGCCGTCCTGATATTGCTTTTCAACCTCGATGACTTCCTTTTCCGCATCTTTCACCAGGCCGGGCTTGCTCTGCGGAACCAGGAGGTCGTCGATGCCGATGGAGATGCCGGCCTTGGTGGCGGCCAGGAAACCGAGCGCCTTGATTTCGTCCAGCAACTGGACCGTGGTCTCGAGACCGAAGCGCAGGTAGCAGTAGTTGCACAGGGCCCCCAGTCCCTTCTTCCTGAGCAGGCCGTTGACGAAGGGCATTTCCTTGGGCAAGTGATCGTTGAAAATCACGCGGCCCACGGTGGTGCTGACGAACTGGTTCTTGACCGTGATGGGTTCCGTGTGAAGCACGTCCTGGTCGTCGTAAGCGGTGCTCAAGTCGATCACGCGGCCGGTGTAGCGGAGGCGGACCGGCGTGAGCGTCTCCACCTCGCCGGCATCGAGAGCCAGAAGAACATCGTCCGAATTGGCGAAGGAGCGGCCCTCGCCCTTGCTGCCCCGCTTTTCCTTGGTCAGGTAGTAGATACCCAAAACGATGTCCTGCGTGGGAATCGCAAGCGGAGCGCCGTTGGCCGGCGACAGGATGTTGTGCGACGAGAGCATGAGCACCGAAGCCTCGATCTGCGCCTCGGGAGAGAGCGGGATATGGACCGCCATCTGATCGCCGTCAAAGTCGGCGTTGAACGCCGTGCACACCAGGGGGTGGATCTTGATGGCCTTGCCCTCGACCAGGACCGGCTCGAACGCCTGGATCCCCAGCCGGTGCAGCGTGGGAGCGCGATTGAGCAGCACCGGGTGGTCGCGGATAACGTCTTCGAGGATGTCCCACACTACCGGCTCCTGCCGCTCCACCATTTCCTTGGCGGCCTTGATCGTCGTGCAGTGGCCGGCCTGCTCCAGACGGTGATAGATGAAGGGCTTGAAGAGCTCGAGCGCCATTTTCTTGGGCAGGCCGCACTGGTGAAGCTTGAGATCGGGACCGACCACGATCACGGAGCGGCCCGAGTAATCCACGCGCTTGCCCAGCAGGTTCTGGCGGAAGCGGCCCTGCTTCCCTTTCAGCGTGTCGGACAGCGACTTCAAGGGGCGGTTGTTGGTGCCGCGCAGGACTCGGCCACGCCGCCCGTTGTCAAACAGCGCGTCCACGGCCTCTTGCAGCATGCGCTTTTCGTTGCGCACGATCACGTCCGGAGCGTGGAGCTCCATGAGTTTCTTCAGCCGGTTGTTCCGGTTGATGACGCGCCGGTAAAGGTCATTGAGGTCGGAGGTAGCAAAGCGTCCGCCGTCGAGCGGCACGAGCGGGCGCAGCTCCGGCGGAATGACGGGGATGACGTCGAGGATCATGTGTTCCGGCCGGTTGCCCGACTTGCGGAACGCCTCGACCACCTTCAGGCGCTTGGCGTACTTCACCCGCTTCTGCTGCGAGGGGTCGGACTTCATCTTTTCGCGCATCTCCTCGGCCAGCGCTTCGGTCTCCACGCGCTTCAGCAGCTCCTTGATCGCCTCCGCGCCCATGGCGGCTCGGAACTTTCCTCCAAACTGCTGTTGCAACTCCCGGAAACGTTCCTCGGTCAGCAGATCCCTCTCCTTGACAGGAGCTTCGCCGGGGTCGATCACCACGTAGCCTTCGAAGTAAAGGATTCGCTCCAGATCACGCAGCGAAATGTCCAGCAGGTGGCCGATCCGGCTGGGCAGGCCCTTGAAGAACCAGACGTGGGAGCAGGGCGAAGCCAGCTCGATATGGCCCAGGCGCTCGCGCCGGACGTTGGACAGGGTGACTTCGACGCCGCACTTGTCGCAGATAACACCGCGGTGCTTCATGCGCTTGTATTTGCCGCACAGGCACTCCCAGTCCGTGACCGGGCCGAAGATGCGGGCGCAGAAAAGACCGTCACGCTCGGGCTTGAAGGTCCGGTAATTGATGGTCTCCGGCTTGGTCACCTCGCCGTGCGACCAGGACCGGATTTTCTCGGGGGACGCCAAACTGATCCGGATGCTGTCAAATTCCGCGATACGACTGACTCGATCGTAAGGGCTGCTTCGAAACAAGGTTTTGTCCTCCTCGATAGGAGTGAAAGATCTCTTCCAACGCGGCGCGCGACGTTCCGCGAGCGCCGCTCCCGCCAGGACCTTACTCGACCGCCGCAGGCACGAGTTGTTCCTTGGGCTTCTTCAGCAGCTCAACGTCAAGGCACAGGCTCTGCAGCTCGCGCACGAGCACGTTAAAGGATTCCGGAACGCCGGGCTCGATGGCGGCCTCGCCCTTGACAATAGCCTCGTAGATTTTGGCGCGGCCATAGACGTCGTCCGATTTCGCGGTCAGGAGCTCCTGCAGGATGTAGGCGGCGCCGTAGGCCTCGAGCGCCCAGACCTCCATCTCGCCGAAGCGCTGGCCGCCGAATTGCGCCTTGCCTCCCAGGGGTTGCTGTGTGATGAGCGAGTAAGGACCGAT
>QHZE01000556.1 GCA_003225335.1 Acidobacteriota bacterium | reverse complement strand
GCTCGTGCTCGGCTTCATGCACTTCTTCAACCTCCTGGTGTTTTCCCGGTTGCGGAAGCGGGACGCCCTGCGACACCTCGCCCCGCCGCTTCTGCCTCAGGAGAGGCTGGCGCCGGCTGACTCGCGCGCGTCAACCGAGCCTCGGGAGAAGGCGCGCTCATGAAGGGCGACGCTGGGCGTGATGATCGCGCCCGCCGTGGGTCCACGCCGAAGGCGGAGGATACACGGCGTCGCATCCTCGCCGCGGCTCTGGACCTCTTCCAGGAGCGGGGCTTTGCCGAGACCACGATGAGACACATCGCGCGCAAGGCCGATGTCGCCACGGGCGCGGCCTACTACTACTTCCCCTCCAAGGAAGCCATTGTCATGGCCTTCTACTGGCAGACCCACGAGGAGATGAACCAGCTCTCGCGCGGGCCACTTCGCGAGGTACGCGACCTCCGCGGCCGCCTCCGCGCGCTGATCGACTTGAAGCTTCAGCAGTTTCGCCCGTACCGCGAGTTTCTCGGCGCTTTGTTCGGGAGCGCGGGCGATCCTTCGAGCCCGCTTTCGCCCTTTGGCGAGGAGACGCGCGAAATTCGCGAACAGAGCATCGAACATTTCCGCGAGGCGCTTGAGGGCTCCGGCGCGCGCATCCCGGCCGACCTGGCCCCCCACCTCCCGCTGCTGCTCTGGCTCTACCAGATGGGCGTGATCCTCTTCTGGATCCACGACCGCTCTCCCCGGCAAACAAGAACTCAGCGGCTGCTCGATCACAGTCTCGACCTCATCGTCAGGGCGATCCAGGTCTCGCGTTTTCCCCTGTTGACCCCAATCCGAAAGGCCGCCCTGAGACTGGTGACTGTCGTCACCGATCCGACGCTTCCCGAGGAAGCGAGGTGAAGTTGATGGACTTCATGCGCGCGTCGCGAGGAAAGCTTTGCGTGTCAAGGCGTCCCGCAAAAGCGGGACGCACTCCAAGGGCTTTGCCCGAATGCGCGATGGCATTTTGCGTCGTTGACTCCCACTTCTTCTAATTGCACCCGATTGCCGAGACCTTGTTGAATTCGGCCCCTTCCAGCCTTATCATTGGGATTCCTGTCCACGCAGTTCTCGATTCGGCAAACTGGCTGGTTTCCCCCAATCCGGCTTGGAGGCTTCGATGTCGGGTCGTAGACGATTATGTTGTCTCATATCGTTTCTCTTATGCGCCCATTTCTCTCCCGCACTCTCCCAAACATCGAAAAGCACTAACGAGGCGAACCTGCCGAGATTCGTTCGCCTGGAGCCGGACACTCTGCAAGCATCGGTTCTCGAGAAGAAGGACCCGATCCTTCCACCGCTTCCCTCAAATCTGAACATTAACACGACAGCAGTGCTCGAACTGATAGTCGACGAGAGGGGAGTGGTTCGTAATGTCAAACCCATATCCGTGCATCCACGACTCCAGGACGAGGCGGTACGGGCCGCGCGACAATGGAAGTTCTCCCCTCCTCGCGAGGGCGGAAAGCCGGTCATCGCGATCGGTAGTGTGACTCTGAATTTCGTGCCGGCGAATTCGCCTGCGGAGCATGAAGGAATTGAAAATGCCCGGAACGCTGCGAAACAGAATCCGAAAGATCCCCATCCCCATTACCTGCTTGCGAAACTCTATGACGGCGCGGGGCGGTATGAAGAGGCGGTCGAGGCGCTCAAGCCGGCCTTGTCTCTCAAACCGGATTTCGAAGAAGCCTCTATACTGCTCGGTAAGCTCTACGGACGCCTGCAAAGAGAAGACGAACAAATCTCCACCTACAAGCGGCACCTCTCTTTGAACCCGAATTCTACCGAGGTGTTGAGGCTGCTCGCCCGACTCTACATGGATCGGGAACGCTATTCAGACGCGATCAAGGTCCTTGAAGAACTCGAGGTTCTGAAACCAATCGATGCATCGGTGCTAAATGAAATCGGTGAAGCCCATGCCCGGCTGGGCCGGATCGAGACTGCAATCCGATTCTACCGTAAGGCGCTCGAAATCGACTCCAACGACCCAACGCCGCATCATAATCTTGGCTATGAGCTCTTCAAAATCAAGCAGTTCAAAGACGCAGAGACAGAATTGAATCGTGCTCTCAGCCTGAATCCCAGCCTGCGCACAGCCTGTCATCACCTCGGCGAACTGTATGCTGTCACCAACCGCCCCGAGAAAGCAATCGAGGTCTATGAGAATTGCTTCAAGCGCGCTCATTCCGATTTTGAAGATTTGGCCACCGACTATCACAGGCTGGGCGAGCTCCGGCTCCGGCTGAAGGAATTCGACCGGGCCGCCGAGTTACTGGAGCAAGCGCTTGTCTTAAATCCCGGCCTCGCCGAAATCTATTGCCACTTGGGGAGCATCCAGACGCTTCAAAACCAAAACGAGCGAGCGGTGGAGTTTTTCCGGAAGGGACTTCGAATCAAGAAAGATGTGCCGTGTTTGTATTCACTGATGGGAAACGCCTTGATGGGCCTGAACCGGCTGGACGAAGCCGAGGCCGCTTTGGAGCAGGTCATTAATTTGTATCCGAATGCGTTGTTCGGCTATCTCCAACTGGCGCAGGTGCTGCTGAGAAAGGAAGCGTGGGAAAAGGCGGACTCGACCTTGAAAAAGGCGTCGGAGCTCGCGCCGGGCGATTATCGCGTCCGCGTTACGGTTGCAGACCTCCGGTTGAAAATGGGTAGACCGAGCGACGCGGAACGGGAGCTTCGTGAGGCTTTGAAACTGCAACCGAACGATCCGGTCGTCCTCAACAACCTGGGGTACTTTCTGGTCGAGCAGGATAAGAGCCTTCCCGAGGCTTTCAAGATGATTGACCGGGCAGTGGCGGCGTCGCCAGAGAATGCCGCCTTCCTCGACAGCCTGGGATGGGCCCATTTCAAACTCGGGCGGCTTGATCCGGCGGAAAAATACCTCCTCGAGTCGCTCAAACTGAGACCCAATTCTGCCGCCGTACTTGAACACCTGGGGGATGTGTACCTGAAGCAGGGCAAAGAGGAAATGGCGCGTCACAAGTGGCAGGAGGCGCTGCTTGTTTCGCATGAACCCGCTGAGGCGGCTCGGTTGAGGCAGAAGTTGGGTGAAAACAAGAATTGAGCGCCCGCAGGTTCGGAGTTCAGGCTTCAGCCTGCTCGGGCATAGTGCAGCCTGAAGGCTGAATTGGCCAGGAATTCCCTGGCGCCCCATAGCCGCAACCAAAAGAATGAACCAAACCACAAATGAACACAGAGCAGCCCAGCTGCAACCAAAAAAATCTCACCACAAAGACACGAAGCCATGGAGATTCAACGTGGTGCCTCTTTGTCATCTTCGTGTCTTTGTGGTGAAGATGCAGCGGCAGGAAATCCGCAATCCGCAATCCGCAATCCGCAATCCCAAATCCGCAATCCGCAATTCAACGGGTTCTCCGTGCATTCGTGTACTCCATGGTCGTGAGAAAAAATGTATCG
>QHZE01000133.1 GCA_003225335.1 Acidobacteriota bacterium | reverse complement strand
CTCGATACCCACGCCTTCCTGTGGTGGAACGACGCCAACCCGCGGTTGTCTCGAAAAGCTCTTTTTCTGCTGGAGGATCCCTCCAACACTCTGTTGCTGAGCGTCGTCAGTGCCTGGGAGATTGTGATCAAGTGCCAGGCGCGTAAACTGCGTCTGCCGGAATCCCCAAGTGTTTATATCCCTACTCGCAGCGCCCACTACGGCATCGAGACACTTCCAGTCATTCTTGCGCACGTCCTGGCGTCGGAGTCCTTGCCCACGCATCATCGCGATCCTTTTGACCGGCTCCTCATCGCGCAGGCCAAGGTAGAGGATGTTCCAATTCTCACAGCTGATCCTCAAATTCGCGGTTACCCGGTGAAGGTCCTCTGGTGACCCGTTCTGATGATCCCGAGCGCCGGATCACGGTCCGATTCAGACAGTAGCAGTGCACTCAAAAAAAATAGGTGCTCGTCAGGTCGGTGGACCCCTCCGACCCGTCCAAGGACATATTATGTGGACGTCAGGTGGCACATCACTGTCGTGCCCCCACAGTAAATTAAAATGACCCACGCGCCAGGCTCGGGTCTGATAACGACTTTCACCGGTCGTGGAACCGAAGGAGGAACATACCCCCAAGCAGTCACGGGCGGGACGCCCGTGCCACGACTCGATCCGATCCCTACGGGGCGCTGCAACCGCGGCGGTTGCGCTCAACCTTATCGATCAGGTCGCTTATGGCTGGGTTCATCCTGAAGGCGTCGGCTTTCCTGGCGTGAAACAACGCTTTGGTTCGCTAACGGAATCGCTTCCCATGCCGCGGCTTCCGCCTCTCGCCGGTTCCCAACTTCCGCTTCCAGCTGCGCCAGGTCCCCGAGTGCGAACGCCAGGTGTCCCCGGATTGCCGCATCGTCGGGATCGAGTTCCGACGCTCGCCGCATGTGGTTCATACCCTCTCTTATAAAAGGCAGCGCGGTTTTCGGGTCCCCCGCCAGCCGGTACTGCGCCGCTACGCCGTTGCTGCCGGCATAGTAGGTCATCTGATACCACGGGTTCTGCGGATCTCGCTGAAGAACCTCCCTTCGCAAGGCCTGCGCCGACTTACGCTGCTCGACGCGCCGGGCGAGGTCCGGAATGAAGTCCGTGAGCCCAGCAGCGACGTCAACGGAGACGGAAGCTTGGACACCGGCTTATTCGTATGGGCGCAAGGTTCGGTACGATTGGTAGCTCGCACCGGCACCGTGATTCCGGGCTTGGGTACCGTGGCCGGACTGGTGACAGGACCAAACCTTATCCCTCCGCCCCCTGTCCTCGTCCCAAACTCTGGGGCGCTTAACAACGACCGCGGCCAAGTGTTATTCGCCGCGACATTCAATGACGGAAGCAACGTGCTGCTGATCGCCACGCCAACGCCGTAAACCACGCAAAGCCATCGTGAGGACGGAATCAGGCGTCATCAGATAATGCGAAGCAATGGCCGGCGCGGCTCCGCTGCAACGCGTGTTAAGCCCTGCTGCGTGAAGTCTGCAATTCAGATGGTCCCATTCCGGATGTCGCCGCCAGGAGTATGGAGTGCGGCGATTTGTCGCCGCTTTATCCGGTCTGACTTTCGGACCACAGCGGCGACAAGTCGCGGGATTCCAAATTCATGACGAACGTCGCAATGAGGGTCAAGCTTTAGTCCTCATGGGCTGAAGTCCGTTTGAGTTTCACCCTTCGTTACGTGCATTTCTCAAATCCCGGTCCTTAGCCACATATCACGGAGACACAGAGTCGAGACTTTCTCTGTGTCTCCGTGCCTCTGTGGCTGAGTCGGCGTTGCTTGCGGTCAAAGCGGCAGGAGTTACTGTACGTGCCGGAAGGCCGGTAGTCGGCGCGAAACCACTTGACTTGTAGTTCTATAATAAACGCGCACGCAATATGCTTGAATCAAGCTAATTTGAGCAAGACAGGTGGTTGCTTTATCATTCGCGGTTTGCTCTTTTGATTGGAGACTATGGTCTGGGAAGAACGATGGCACCCGCTGCGTGAAGAATGGGTTATCGTGGCCGCGCACCGTCAGAATCGCCCGTGGAGCGGCGAGAGGGTCGAGCATGAAGAATCGGTGTTGCCTGTGTACCTTCCCGACTGTTACCTCTGCCCCGGAAACACGCGCGTCAGCGGCAAGCGCAACGCCCAGTACACGAGCACGTTCGTATTTGACAACGATCACCCGTGCGTGGGTCTCGACGCGCCCCAGGAATTGACGGCGGTCCAGGGGATTTACCGCAACCGCCCCGCAACCGGCATCGCGCGCGTCGTGTGTTACAGCCCGAAACACAATGTCGCCCTCGCCGAGCTCGACGCTGGCGACATTGCAAACCTGCTCTCCGTCTGGCAGGAGCAATACATCGAACTGGGCGGCCGCGACGAGATCCGCCACGTCCTGATTTTCGAAAACAAAGGCGAGGTGGTTGGCGTATCCAACCCGCACCCGCATTGCCAGATTTACGCTACCAATTTCGTCTTCAAGACAATCGAGACCGAAGCGCGCGTTTCGCAGCGCCATCTGGCAGAGACAGGAAGGATTCTCTTTCAGGATATCCTGAAGGCCGAATGCGAGGACGGGCGGCGCATCATTTCCGAGAACGAATCGGCCATCGCCTTTCTGCCTTATTTCGCGCGTTACGCCTACGAGGTCTTTGTCGCGCCGAAGCGGACGCATGCGAGCCTGGCGACGCTCACCGAGGCGGAGGTACGCAACTTCGCGGAAGCGCTCAAATGCGTGCTGGTGAAATTCGACAATCTGTGGCGCATGCCATTCCCCTATGTCATGCCGCTGCACCAGGCTCCGACCGACGGGGGCGATCACCGCGCATTTCATTTTCACATCGAGTTTCACCCGCCGCTTCGCCAGCCCAATCTACTGAAATACCTGGCGGGCCCGGAGATCGGCGGCGGCAATTTCCTGAGCGACACGACGCCCGAGGAAAAAGCCGCAGAATTGCGCGCGCAACCGGATGTCCACTATAAGACTTCAGACCTCAGGGGTCAGACCTCAGACCACTCGTGAATTGGACAAAGCGTACTTGAAGTCTGAGGTCTGAGGTCTGATCCCTGAGGTCTGAATCACTTGAAGATGCAGGGTCAAACAGGAGTCCTCGAGTTGCTTGAGCCGCTGAAGCGCGTGCAGGAGCAAGTGCGCGACGCGGTGGTTGCGGCTTGCGAACGGGCTGCATTGGAGGACCTCGCCCGTGTCGCCGATGACACTTCAGAGGGCGACACAATCTATGCTGTGGACCGCATCAGCGAGGATTCGCTGGTCCAGATGTTCGAGGCAGAGATCGCGACCGTCGTCCCCGTTGTTCTGGCAGGCGAGGGGCTGCCTGGCGGTCAGGTGGTCCTGCCGCGCGGCGCAGCGGAGCCGGACGCGGTGTGGCGCGTGATCGTGGATCCCATAGACGGCACACGCGGCCTGATGTACCAGAAACGAAGCGCCTGGGTCCTGACGGGTGTGGCGCCCAACCGCGGGAGCGAAACAAATTTCCAGGACATCGCGCTTGCCGTGCAAACCGAGATCCCGCTCCTCAAACAACACCTGTGCGATTCGCTTTGGGGACACCGCGGCGGGGGCGCGCATGCCGAACGGTACAACCGCCTGACCGGCGAGCGCCGGCCGCTTCCCCTCCGGCCGTCCAGGGCGCGGAGTATCCGGCACGGTTTTGCCGGTCTGGCGCGTTTCTTCCCCGGCGCGCGCGAAGAGCTCGCGGCGATTGACGAAGAGATAGTGCGCGGCGCCCTCGGAGATGTGAAACACGGCAAGGCGCATTGCTTCGAAGATCAATATCTCTCGACCGGCGGACAGCTTTACGAGCTCATGGCCGGGCATGACCGCTTCATCGCCGATTTGCGCCCGCTGATGGAGCCCGTGCTCCGGCGGCGCGGATTGTCGCTGGGCATCTGCTGCCACCCTTACGATCTGTGCACGGAGCTGATCGCGCGCGAAGTGGGAGTCATCGTCACCGATGCGCGCGGCGCAGCCTTACGCGCCCCGCTCAATGTCGAAGCCGATATCGCGTGGGTGGGTTACGCGAACAGTGATATTCGTGCCGAAATCGAGCCGTTGCTGCAGAAGGCGCTGAAACAGCGCGGCCTGTTCGACGTGGCAATATAATCCGAGTCCCTGATTGCCACGGAGACACAGAGCCACGGAGAAAAACTGAAAGGCTTTCTCCGTGTCTCCGTGTCAAAGGCCCGTTACTTAAAATTCGAATCTCAGGCCGAACTGGATATTGCGTGCGGGGAGCGCCGCCGTCGAGCTTCCGAACAGCGAGCTCGTGATGTCCGAGGCCGGTGGCTGCAGATTCACCCGGTTGAAGACATTGAAGAATTCGACCCGGAACTGGATGTTTGCCTGGTCGCTCCCTTTCCAGGGAATCCTGGTCACCTTCAGCAAAGCGAAATCGGTGTTTGCATAGCCCGGGCCGATGAACGTGTTGCGTCCCAGCGTCCCGTTCTGACCCAGGGAGGGCTTGGGGAAGTCATCGACGGTGAAGATCTGGTTGGGGAACTGGAAATCGCGACGGTCCCCATGCTTGGAGTTCCCGAAAGCAGGCGCGCTCAGAGGCGCGAAAGTGTTGCCGTCCGCGTTGAAGTCGCACCCGCTATTCCCGATCAGGTTTCCGCCTGCGTCCAGGACCGGAATGAAAGGGAGTCCGCAAGTGACGGTGAAGGGCCTGCCGCTCTGAAGAATTGTCACTCCGCTAAGCTGCCAGCCGCTGAGCACCCTGCCGATTGCCCCGGCGCCGCCGCGGAACCCAGGGAGCCGCAACAGGTAGCCGCTCGCGAACTTCTGGCGTATGTCGAAGTCGGCGAGCCCGCGCGCAAGCCCCTGATTCGTAATATCGACCACGGGCCCGTCGGTGCCGCTGCTGGCGGTGTCGATCGCCTTGCCCAAGGTGTATGCGACGTGGAAGTCGAGGCCGCGGAAGTCCCGTCTCCGCACCATGAAGGTCCCGCCGTGAAACGCCGAGATGCCGTTGGCCTGGCCGTAGCCGATGCTGCCGAAGCTCGAGTTGAGCCGGTCCAGCCTGCCATCGAACAGGTCCCCGTTGAAGCGGTTCACGTCGTAGACCTGGTAGAGCTTCCGCCCGCCCGCACCGATGTAGTCCGCCTCTACGGACCAGGCTGCAGCCAGCTCCCGCTGAATCCCGAGGAACCAGTTGATCGAGTACTGGCTCCTCATGAGCGGATCGTTGGGGCGAACCGGCGAGTTCAACCCTGGCACTCCGCCCTTGCTGTCCAGTGCCAGGCTGATGTCGGGGAAAGGGAAGTCATACGGCCGTTGCGCGCTCTTACCGAGCGCATAGACGGGCTGCGCCGTAGTATTCTTGCTGACGCCTATCGGAGCGATCACGGGAAGAAACGTGCTGGAGTCGTGGAAGAACTGCCCGAACGGGCGATCGTAGAAAATCCCTGCTCCCGCCCGGATCGACATCTTGCCCTTGCCGGTCGGATCCCACGCGATACCCAGACGAGGCGCGAAGTTGTTCTTGTCGGTCTCGTCGAGGCTTTTCTTCACTTCCATCCGGGCATTGGCGATTCTCTCGGCGAAGCTGTTCCCGCCGGCGAACGTGATGTTGGCGAATATGCCGTCGTGGTCATCCGGTTTCAGGAACGTCTCCCAGCGCAGGCCCAGGCCCAGCGTAAGGTTCGGACGGACCTTCCAGTCGTCCTGGATAAACCAGCCGAAGCCCGGGAAGGTCGGCCGGAAGGGCAAGCCGCCCGGTTTCCCCGTCTTGAAGTTGTATGCCAGCTGGCCCTCGGAGAACGGGTCGTCCCGGGCAAAGTCGAACAGGTTGAGGAAGGAGTAGGTGGGCCGCGCGTTCACCCACTCGAAGAACGCCCCCGCGCCGCGGAAGCCGCTGTCGATCGCATACCGGAAGCCGCCCTTGAACGAATGCTCGCCGCGGTTGTACGTGAGCACGTTGCGCCATTCCAGGTTGTTCTGGATGAAGGTGGCGTCCGCGAACCCTTGCCCGTAGCCGGCGATCCCCGGTACGGTGACTGCGGGGATGTCTCCGTGGTTCAGAGGCACGTCGCCACGGGCCCGGTTCGCCGAGACCGACATCTCGTTCAGCAGCTTCGGCCCGAACACGTGCGTGTGATTCAAATTGAAATACATCGTGTACTCGGGCTGAATGACGGTGAAGTCAGGGTAGACGCTCGGAGCCGCGAACGCGACGGTATCGCGGTTGGTGCGGTAGAAATTCCCGTAGATGCGGTCCTTGCCGTTGTTGAAGTTGTGATCGATGCGCGCGTTCCACTGCAAGCCGTTTCGCAGCACGGTGTCGCTGAAGATGCCGTTCGTGGTCAGCGCCATGTTGCAGGGCATCGATCCGATCGGCGTCTCGACCGGGCCGGAGGCGCCGCCCGGAAGCGAACCGCAGGCGGCGACGTTCGGGACGGCTCCGGCCAGCGGCCCCGCGAAGAGAGCCGCTGTGGTGGGCGTCACCTTGGCCGGGAAGCTCGAGACGATCTTCGTCGCGATGCGGTCGGGGTGGTTCGTCTTCATGAAGTTGATGAAATCCTGCGTCACGACGCTGGTGTTGCTCGAGACCCCCACGTTGGAGCGCAGCACGTCCATCGAGGCGAAGAAAAAGGTGCGGTTCTTCCAGATCGGCCCGCCCACGCTCCAGTTGATCTCGTTGCGCTTGAACTCCGGAACCTGATTCTGGGGATAGGTTCGCGATGTCAGCGTGTCGTTGGTGTAGAACCAGCCGAAACTGCCATGCAGGTCGTTCGTCCCCTGCTTGGTGACGACGTTGATGACCGCTGAAGCATTGCGGGCGTATTCGGCGGAGAAGTTGTTCACGGCCACACGGAGCTCCTGCACCGAATCGGCGTTGGGTGTCAGGTTGGTCACACCACCCCGGGGACTGGCATTGACGCTGGCAGAATCGATCAGGAAGCTGTTGGACTCCGCGCGCTGGCCATTCGCGTTGAGGTTCACACCGAACTCGGCGTTGAAGACGTCCGCCGTCGCCTGGGCGTACGCCTGCCCGCCGCCCGAAGGAAGTCCCGTGACGCCCGGAGTCAGAACGACGAGGCTGTAGAAATTCCTGCCTACGAGGGGGAGGCTCCGAACCTTTTCCTGCTCGATGTGGCCGGAGACCCTGGCTTCGGAGGTCTCGACCGCAGGGGGGGCGCCCGTCACCTCGACCACAGTTGCCGGTGCTCCCAGTTCGAGAGCCACGTCGAGGCTCTTGGTCTGGCTGACTTCAAGACGAATGCCCTTGATCAGCGAAGTCTTGAAGCCGGGAAGGCTCACCGAGACCTCGAAGGTCGACGGCGGCAGCGACGTGATCCGGAAATATCCGGCGTCGGAGGTCACTGCTTCTCGCGTCGTGCGGGTCTCGACGTTGGTAACAACCACTGTGGCGCCCGGAACAACCCGCCCCGAAGGGTCTTTGACCGTCCCCTCGATGGCGCTTGTAAACTGCGCCCAGAGGGGTGAGGCGAAAAACACAAGAGTCGCAAACAAGCTCGGGCAGGTTTTGTTAAGCACTCCCATAAGAGGCCCCCAAGTAAGAAGATTCGCCGGAGAGAGTCAAGCACCTTGGTCTGTCGCCCGACACTTCCCCGGGATTGAGACAAAATGCTCAAATTTCAATCAATTAAACTCTTTGGCTGCGTGAATATCCGAAGAATGAACACAAGTCAAGCGATTTTTACCTTGAACGGGAATCCTTCTTCAGTGAATGATTCGGGTGCTATTAGAAGTGGGAGTCAAGTTTTTTCGGCGCTGCCGTGACGTGATCCTTTTCGTGAAATTCGTGGAATTCGTGGCGGTTTTTGACTGATTACTGCCCACGAATTACACGAATTAGCACGAATTAAAACTCTGCACGGCTTCCGAGAGAGTTAAAGGCCGCATGCCGTTATGCATCGCGATTCTTCGAGCCTTCGCGTCTTCGTGGTGGATTCGGCGCTGTCCCATGCAAGGGCCTGGAAAACGTTTGCCCTACTGACCCTTTTGGCGCTGGCGGGGTCAGGGTCCGCTCAGGCCCAATCCGTCCACCAGCAGGCGGAGTCCTACTTGGCGGCAGGGGAGTTCGACAAGGCGACGAGGTTGCTCGAAGAGAGTCTCGCGGCGTCGCCCGCCGACATCACGGCCCACAATCTGCTGGGCATCGCCCTCACGGCTTCCGGGAAACTGGAACAGGCCAATGCGCACTTCATGAAAGCGATTGCGCTGGACCCCAAGTTTTATCCCGCTTTGAAGAACCTTGCGATCAACGAGCTCAGACTCAACCGTGTTCAGGACGCGAAAGATCACTTCCAGGAAGCCCTCAAACTCTCTCCCGACGATCCGCTGGCTCACCTCTCGCTCGGCGAGATCCATTTTGCCAATCGCCAATTCAAGGCCGCCGTCGGGCACTACCTCCGGAGCAAAGACCTGCTCCTCAAGAACCCGCCGGCGCTGCTCAACTTCGCCAGGAGCTGCTTTGAATCCGGAGAAGGGGCGCGAGCGTCGGAATCCCTGGAACGTCTCGAGAGTACGGATCCTCAGACTAACTTTGAAGCGGGACTCATGCTGGCGCAGCTGGGAAGGTACGAGGCAAGCGCGCGCCAGTTTGAGCGGGCCAGGAAAGGATACCCGGACCCTTACCAGGCCGGCTTCAACCTTACGCTTGCACACGTCAAGGCCCGCCATTACTCCTCCGCGATTCAAAGCGCCCAGGAGGTCATATCCCAGGGATACCGGAACGCGGAGCTGTACAACCTCCTGGCGGAAGCCTACGAAGGGAGCGGAAACACGCTTGAAGCATACAACGCGCTTCGTACGGCGGCACAGATCAACCCGGCAGACGAGAAGAATTACCTGGATCTCGTAGTCCTTTCCGTCGACCACAAGAATTATGACCTGGCACTGGAGATTGCAGGCATTGGACTGGAACACGTCCCCGCATCCCAGCGGCTGATCTTGCAGCGTGGAGCGGTGCGCGCCTTCAAGGGGCAGTATGCCGAAGCGGTGGAGGATCTCCAGCAGGCGATCCGGCTGAACCCGAACGAGAACCTGCCCTACTTCGCCATGTCCATGGCCCTGATGCAGATGGACCAGATGCAGAAGGCGATCGAGATACTGCGGCAGAGGGTGGCCGCAAGCCCGGACGACTACCTGATTCTGTTCGCCCTCGGGGAAGCCCTGAATCGCGCGGGCTTCAGCCCGGGAAGTGCTGAAGCCCAGGACGCGGTGAATGCTCTGGAAAAATCCGTTCGCCTCAATCCGCGCTTTGCCGGCTCGCGCGCCGCGCTGGGCAAGATCCTGTTCAAAGTGGGCGACCTGGACGCCGCGATCCGAGAGCTCGATAAGGCGCTCGACCTCGATCCTTCAGATTTCGCGCCCGCATATACGCTTGCGCTGGCGCTGCGCAGGAAAGGAGAGACCGCTCGCGCGGAGCAGCTTCTGGCCGGCTACGAAAAGCACAAGGCCGAGGAGAGGGACCAATTTCGCAATCAAACTCTGGTCCGCATCCTCCGCGCGCCATGACCAGACCTCAGACCTCAGGGGTCAGACCTCAGACCGGTCGGAAGTCTGAGGTCTGAAGTCTGGTCTGTGGTGGAGGCAATTATGACGAGAAGATTTCGTCCTTTTGTCATTCTGGCAATGAGCTTAGGCTGTGTGTCCGCGCCCGCGAGGATTGAGCAGTCCGCGTCGCAGCCCTGGCGCGGCCAGGGGGTGGTGCACCTCGACAAGTCACCTTATGCGAAGCTGCGCAGCGTGCCGATCCGCGCTGTGAGAATGCAGGACGGGTTCTGGGGCCGGCGGCGCAAAGTCACTATCGAAAAGAGTATTCCCAGCATCCGCGCGCTCATTGAAGAGCACGGCTACGCGGACAATTTCCGCCGGCTCTCGAAGAGCAAGAAGGTCGAGCGCAAGGGGCCCGTTTTTGCCGACACCGATCCTTACAAGTGGATCGAAGCGGTGGGCGTTTTCTTGCAATCGGGAGATCAGCCGCAGCTCCGTCAATGGGCGGAGGAATGGATTGACGAGATCGTTGCTATCCAGGAACCCGGCGGGTATCTCAACACGAACTTTGTGGGCGAAAAAGCCTCGCAACGGTTGATCCCGGAGACGATGGAATGGGGCCACGAGCTCTACAGCCTCGGCCACATGCTCCAGGCTGCGATCGCCTATTACCGCGCCACGGGCAACCGCAAACTGCTCGATGCCGGCATCAAGTTCGCGGACTACCTGGCGAGGGACTTCGGGCCGGACAAGAAGCCGCTTCTTGCCGGCCACCCTGAAGTGGAGATGGCGCTTGTGGAGCTCTACCGAACGACAGGCGAGCGCCGTTACCTGGAACTGGCCGGCTATCTCCTGAACGGCGACAAGCGCCTGGATCGCCCGGCTCATCGAATCGTCTACACGTTTAGCGGCACTCCCTTCACCGCGCGCACCAGGCTCCAGGGCCACGCCGTTCGTGCGATGTACGCTTGCAGCGGCGCCACCGATTACTACCTCGAAACAGGCGACAGGCAGTACTGGGGGACCCTCGAGCGCCTGTGGCAGGACATGCTGAACGGGAAAATGTACGTCACCGGCGGGCTCGGGTCGCGTTGGGATGGCGAGTCGTTCGGCGCATCCTACGAGCTGCCGAACTCACGGGCGTACGCCGAAACGTGCGCCGCTATCGGCAGCTTCATGTGGAACTGGCGCATGCTCGCTGCGACGGGTGATGCGCGCTTTACCGACGTCATGGAGCGCGCCCTCTATAACGCGATCAACGTCGGCATGTCGCTCGATGGGACGCTGTATTGCTATGCCAATCCGCTGGAATCCTCCGGCAAATCCGACCCCAACTGGCACAGCAAGGACGGCACCGTCCGCAATCCGTGGTACGACGTGCTCTGCTGCCCGCCCAATATCCAGCGCACGCTCGGGGCCCTGCCGGGATACCTCTACAGCACGAGCAAGGATGGCATCTACGCTCACTTCTTCGAGAGCTCCGATCTCGACTGGCGCCTCGAAGACGGCACCGGGCTGAAGATCACTCAGAAGACCGGCTACCCGTGGGAAGGCAACGTCGATTTCACTCTGAATCCCGAGAGACCGGGCGAATTCACCCTTTATCTCCGCATCCCGGGATGGGCGGCCGGCGCCAAAGTGTCCGCCAACGGCCAGGCGGTGAACGGCGCCGTCGAGCCGGGCAAGTACCTTGCCCTCCGCCGCCGCTGGCAGGCGGGCGACAGGGTTCGCCTCGAGCTCGACATGACGCCGCAACTGGTCGCCTCGCACCCGCTCGTTCTGGAAAACGCGGGCAGAGTGGCTGTCCAGCGCGGCCCGCTCGTTTACTGCCTCGAGCGGACGGACCAGCCCGGCGTGCGGTCGCTCCAGGACGTGGCCCTCGCGCCCGGCGGCGGGCCGGGGAAAGAATTCCGGACGGAGTTCAGAGCCGGCTTGCTGGGCGGAGTCACAGTCCTCAAACACAGAGGCACGGTGAAGGAGGGCGCACTCTCGGACCAGCCGCTCTACCGGCGCGTCCTGACTGGGGGCGGGGCGGAAGCGGGAACGCGGCACTCGAGCCGGCCCGCCGAGCTCACATTCATTCCGTACTATGCATGGGCCAACCGCGAGCCCAGCCCAATGCGCGTCTGGATCCCGTACGATACCGGTAGGTGACCGCGTTGGATTGCGGATTTCGGATTGCGGATTAATTCGTGAAATTCGTGGCAAGTCTTTCTGTTGTTAATTAACGTGCCACGGGGTTCTTGTGGCCGACAGCCAGCTTCATGATGGCCTCTTCGCTGCACTCCTGCCGCTCGAGGACACCGGTGATGGCTCCTTCGTGCATGACTGCCACACGATCACTTTCTCCCAGGATCTCTTCCATGTCGCTGCTGATCATGATGATGGCGACGCCGCTTTCGGCCAGGCGGCGCATGAGCTGATAGATTTCGGCTTTGGCGCCCACGTCAATCCCGCGCGTCGGTTCATCAAAAATCAGCACCCGCGGGTCCAGGGACAGCCACTTCGCCAGCACGACTTTCTGTTGGTTGCCGCCGCTCAAATCCGCCGCCCTGGCTTCCACCGAAGGCGCTTTGATATTCAGTTTGGCGCACATCTCCGAAGCGGTTTTCCGTTCAGCATCACGATCGATCAACCCCGCCGCAGCATACCGGGATAAGGCGGGCAGAGTGATGTTTTCTCGAATCGCGGCTTCCAAAACCAAACCCATCTGGCGCCGGTCTTCCGGAATCAGATAAATTCCGCGCGCGATGGCGTCTTGCGGTGAAGGCACTTTGACCGGCTTACCGTCTAACAGCACGGTTCCTTCCAAAGCCGCATCCACGCCGAAAATCGCCTGCGCCACCTCCGACCGTCCCGCCCCGACCAGCCCCGCGAAGCCGAGGATCTCTCCCTGGCCGACGTCAAAAGAGACGGCGTGCTGCGGATACCTTCCCGTCCTCAAGTTGCGCACCTCGAAATAGCGCGGTTTCCCGGCCGTCGCAGGATGCACGTAGAAGTGCTCGAGGTCTCGGCCCACCATCAACTTGACGATCCGGTCATGGCTGATCTCTTCGCGCGCCAGCACCCCCGCATTTCGGCCGTCGCGCAGCACGACGACGCGATCCGCCAGGTCGGAGATTTCACCGAGACGATGCGAGATGTAGATGATACTGACCCCTTGCGCCTTCAGCTCCCTGGCGACTTCCAGGAGGCGCGCCGTCTCGGTCAAGGTGAGGCTCGAGGTCGGCTCGTCCATAATCAAGATGCGCGCGTTGAGCGAAAGCGCTTTGGCAATTTCGACCATCTGTTGCTGGGCTATAGAGAGACTTCGCAGCGGCGTATGGCTCGGGATGTCCAGGTCCAAGCGCTCGAGGTAGATACTGGTCTGCGCGTGGAGCTTCCGGCGGTCGATGAGCCTGAGCGGCCCGCCCCAGACCGGCTCGCGGCCAAGGAAAACATTACCGGCAACGTCCAGATTGTCGAGCACGTTGAGCTCCTGGTGGATGAAGCCGATGCCTCTGCCGATCGCGTCTGAGACCGAACGGATCGCCGCCTCGCGGCCGTCAATTCGGAGATGGCCGGAGTCCGGTTGATAAACGCCGCCCAGGATTTTCATGAGCACATCCAGTTCCACCGCATTCAGCGCGACCACGCCGGGAAACCGTTTGCTGATCTCCTTCATTTCAAGAACGGGAGGCGTCATTTCCAGCCCCTGATCTTGGCCGCGAATTTCACGAATTACACGAATTTTTGGTATATGCCGGTTAGGAGCGTGAGGGCAAACACGTTCCAATAAGGAGCCTTTCTAAGCGCATCATCCGTGAGCCGCGCCAATCTGTCTTCGTGTAATTCGTGAAATTCGTGGCCAAGTTTTTCTTAGTTCAACCGCGACCGCGCAGCCGGTTGATCTTGGCCGTGAATTCGTCGACGTTGTCGTGCTTGATGATCAGCGTGGGGATGATCTTCTGTTTGTTCGCGGGAATCACGGATCGGTCGCCGCCGAGAAGCTTGGCCAGCAGGTGAACGGATTGATAGCCGAATTCATAGGGCTGCTGGACGACGGTCGCGTAGACCGCGCCGTCTTTGACTCCGGCCAGAGTCTCGTCTTCCTCGTCAAAGCAGATGATCTTCACTTGACCGGTTTTGCCCGCATCTCTCACCGCGTTCAGAATCGCCGGGCCGTTGTAACTCCACAGCCCGACCAGGCCGGCCACGTCCGGGTATTTGACCAGCGTGTCCGCAACATTCGATTTGGCGCGCACCCGGTCGGTGTCGTCGGAGCGGACATCAATGATCTCTACCTTCGAGCCCTGGAGCGTCTCCTTGATGCCCTGGTAGCGCTCCTGGGCGTTGCGGGCATCAATCTTGCCGACGAACACCATGACGCGGCCCCCTTGTGGCAGCGCCTCTTTGATCAGCTCCCCTGCCTGGCGCCCGGCGGCGACATTGTCCGTGCCCAGGTAGCACGCGCGGTCGCTTTGCGGCGCATCGCTATCCTGGGTGATGACGAGGACCTGTTTGGCGATCTCGTTAATCATCTGCGTCTGATTGGCGGGATCAACGGGGCTGATGGCGATGCCCCCTATGCCTTTGGCCAGCAGATCATCAACGATCCGCCTCTGCTCGCCCGCCGTTCCGTCCGATGGAATCTTGAACTCCACTTCGACATCGGCGAGCTCGCGGTCGGCCTGTTCGCACCCCTTCCGCGCAATCGTCCAGAAGTCCGCTGCGTTATTGGTGACAAAGGCCACCTTCTTTGAAGCTCCCCCGGGGCGCGAGCAAGCCAAAATCGTCAGTCCCAGGAACCCACACAAGCATGTGAGTGCCACGCGAGAGAATCTCATGCTTTTCTCCTTTATTGCTTCGTCCCTGGGAGCGCACGCATCCTGCGTGCCGGGTCTTATACACGCCGAGCATGCTGGAAGGGTGTGCTCCGCTTACTTACTTCAGGGCGCGCCCCCTGGGAGCGCACCCATCTTGCGTGCCAGCGTTACACACGCTGAGCACGCTGGAAGCGTGCGCTCCCAAGTGCGCTCTCTGGTCACTTCACTTTCCACTCCTGGATGCCGGCCGACCAGTCAGGCTGCATCGTAACTTCGAGGCGCAGGCCGCTCGTCGTCACGGGTTTGAAGGTGACCTTGTTGAACCGGTCCTTCTCGACGGCGTAAGGCTCGCCAGTCTCGACGGGTTTCCACTCTCCGCCTTCCCTGTAGAGGACGCGCCAGGATCGAGGCACCCGGACCTCACCACGGCCGGTGTCATCAAACCAGTAGACTTCAATCTGTGAGACTGCGGCCGGCTTCTCGAAGGCGTACTCGACCCACTCCTTGGTCCCTTTCTTCGGCCACCAGTCGAAGTAGGAGTCGGAGTCGCTCGAGGAGCGAGGCTCTTCCCCGTCGTTGACGGCTTGCGGGTTCTTCCTGCCCGAGGTGGTGACCTTGCTCGTCATCGCGAGGGTTGGCCAGGGGAGCGGCCTGGCGCTCGACTCGTTGTTGGGAATCCAGACGACCATCTGGCCGCGCCCACGGTTCGCCCACGCGTAATAAGGGATCGCGGCAAAATCCTGCTCGGCCTTGGTCACGTTCCCCTGAGCGTCATAGGCCAAACCCAAGGCCCTGCCCTTGATGACCGTAATGCCCTTCAGCACGCCAGGCTCGAATTCGGCCGTCAGTCTTGCGTTGTCAGGCAGCACCAGGTTGCGCACATGGCCGGCCGGGTTGTCGGGCCACTCGGCGCAGTAAACGAGCGGGCCGCGCTGCAGCGCCACGCGTCCGCGGTCGGCGCCCACGTTTTCGTCGGCCGCGACACGGCGCACGGGCATCGGCAGAGTAAGCTCGATCACGTCGCCCCGTTTCCAGTCGCGGCGCAGGCTCGCATAACCTTTCTCGAGCTTGATGGGAACGAGCTTGCCATTGACCTTGAGCGCGGCCGGTTGCTCGACCCGATCCAGGAAGCGGTAGAGGTCGCTGGGCGCCGCTTCATTACGCGCCCAGCCCGGAATGCGCACGTCGATCGCAAACCCGGTGCTCTTGTCCGGGTTGACCGTCAACTTGACGGCGCCGTCCCAAGGGTAACGGGTCTCCTGAACCAGCTTCACCACGCGTCCGTTGTCCATTTTGATATCCGCCGCGCTGCGCACGAAGAGATTGACGTAGAGCGTGTCGCCCTGCTGCGCGTAGACGTAGCCGGGCACCGAGGCCATGAAGCGCGTGATGTTTCCAGGACAGCAGGCCACGCCGAACCACGGGCTCCGCTGATGCTGGCCGTTGGACTCGAGCGGATTGGGGTAGAAGAACGACTTGCCGTCCAGGGACACGCCCGAAATCAGGCCGTTGTAGAGTGTCCGTTCCATCACGTCGATGTACCTGGCATCGGCATGAAGCAGGAAAAGACGATGGTTCCAGTAGTCGTTGCCGATGGCGGCGCAGGTCTCGTTATAGGCGCTCATGTTGGGGAGCTCGTAATCGCGGCCAAAGGCCTCGCCCGAACCGGTGGCGCCGATGCCGCCGGTGATGTAGAGCTTCTTGCCGGCGACGTTTTCCCAGATCCTGTCGATGGCCTTGAGGTAGGAGGCGTCGCCCGTCAGGGCCGCGACGTCGGCCATGCCGGAATACATATAAGTGGCGCGCACGGCGTGGCCGACCGCTTCGGTCTGCTCCACCACTCTCATGTGCGACTGGTTGTATTGGCGACCGGCCCCTCTCGCGCCGTCTGGCCCGCGCACGTCGAGCAGAAATTTGGCCAGATTGAGATAACGCTCCTCGCCCGTGATTCGGTAGAGCCTGGCCAACCCCATCTCGGTGATCTGGTGGCCGGGCCAGATGGATTGCTTCCCCGGGCCGAAGGTACTGTCGAGCAGTTCGGCCGTCCTGAGGGCCACGTCGAGCAGGGATCGCTTGCCCGTGGCCTGGTAGTAAGCTGCGGCGGCCTCATAAAGGTGGCCCAGGTCGTAGAGCTCGTGGCTGTCGACCTTCTCCAATTCCCAGCGCTTCGTGCCGGCCCACGGATGCGGCTTCTCGGGATCGATGGTCCGGGTGGTGTAGAGATAACCGTCTTTCTCCTGTGCCGCGCCGATCTTTTCGATCAGGCCGTCCACGTAGGTTTCGAGCTTGGGGTCCGGATGAACGCTCAGGCTGTAGGAAGCTCCTTCGATCACCTTGTAGAGGTCGGTGTCGTCAAAGGGATAGCCCGGCGGCTTCTTGTCCCTGAGCGTTTCACCCCTGAGCGCGGCGCCCGCGCGCAGGAAATTGTCAACGCGTCCCGTTTCCTCGCACTTCTGGAAGGCGAACGGGATCGTCACTGTCCGATTGACTTCGATGCGCGGCGCCCAGAAGTCGTCGCTAAAATGGACGGCGGTGAAGGGCACGGGCTTGACGGCGTAATCCCGCAAGGGCTTCGCGGACTCCGCCGTTTTCCTTTGCGATGGAGCCGCCCCGTAGCAAAGTGACACTGCCAACCCGATGACCAACCATTGTCTCCGGCCTTTCATGATCCCCGCCCCTCCGAACAGTCAGGAACTGTGAAAAAATGAAACTGCCGATGAACACAGATGAGCACGGATCTGTACTACTAACCCGAGAACCCTTCGCAATCTGGCAAGGATTTTCGGTCAAATGACAAATGACCAATGACAAATAGAAGTCGGAAGTCCGGACAACGAACTGCCATTTGTCATTTTTCATTGGTCATTGGTCATTTGTCATTTCGCTGATTCATTCCTCGCGCTCTTTGGTTGCGGCTGAGCTGCTCTGTGTTCATCGGTGTTCATCTGTGGTTTCGAAAACGACGGCTAAGCCATCACGGTCCAGGCGGTCGGTTCATACTTCCGTTTGTAAACATCCCCGCGCAAAACGAGCCCGCATCCGGGCAGGTCCGGCACGCGCATCTCGCCTTCCTGAAACCTGAAAGCGGAAGTGTCGAACAGATCACTCGCGCTCCGGTCCTGTTCGGCGAGGAGAAAGTTTGGGATGCCACGCGCCAGCACGAGCTGCATGTGCAAGCCAAGGAATGAACCCCAGTTGTGAGGCGCCAGCTGGATCTGCGTCTTGCCCGCAATCTTGCGGGAAAGCTCCCATTGACGGCTGAGCCCGAACGCCCGGATGTCGGGCTGCAGCACGTCGAGCGCTTCACTCTGGATGTATGCGTCAAAGTGGTCGACATCTCTGGCTGACTCGCCGTCGGCAACGCGAGTCTTCCATCCTCTCTCTTTCAGGCTTTCTTTCAACTTGAGGTCTTGCTCCACCTGTTCGGGAAACATCTCTTCAATGAAAAAGAGCTCGTCGCCCAGGGCATCCAGAAATTTCAAGGTCGTCTCAAGATTGAAGCCATTGTTCGCATCCACCATCAGCTTGACATCCTTGCCGGCCAGGCGGCGTATCGCCTTGACCACCTCGATGTCACGCCGAACGCCGGCTTCCGCCTCCATCCACTTGAAGCCCCGGCCCACCTTGATTTTAAAAGCCCGATGCCCTTCCTTAAGACTCTCTTCGACCTCTTCCAGCAAACGCGCCACGCCGCGCTCCTGGTATTCGGGCAACAGATCATTGAAGTAAATTCCCCCATCGTAAATGGAGATCCACTCGCGGCCCTGCCCGCCCAGGAGTCTCCAGGCCGGCTGGTTCAACGCTTTGCCCGCCAGATCGAAGAGAGCGTGATCGGCACGCCCCAGGGGACTGATCATGCCCACGCCGGGCTTCCAGTATTCATCCAACGTATGACCGATCAGAGCGCTGGCTTTTTCAGGCGTCGTGCTGCCCACCCCCACCCCTTCGATGCCCTGGTCTGTGGCGATTCGAAGCACATTCTCCCGGGTTTCCCATCCGTGAACATCGAGGTGTGAGTTCTTTCCCACCAGCTTCGGTCTGCGGCAAACATGCAGAAAACTCGTGATCTGGGCAATCTTGAATTTTCTCAGGTCGTCAGCCACGCGGGTCATCTCAGTTGCGAGGAGTCGCGCTCCAGCGGCCAGAGAGGCAGCAGCTTGAACAAACTCACGCCGATTCAGGTGTGTGGTCATGGATTCTCCTTCCGATCGACAAGGGGCCAAGGGGCAAAGGGAAACCAAGATCAGGCGCCAGCCCTAAGCTCACCCTCTGCCCCTATGTCCCTTTGCCCCTTTGCTTCTCCAACTTCAAGTGCCCGAAGGCGGCGCTGCCAGGTGAGGAGCCGGCGAAAATGTAGGGCTCGCAGCCCGTCTCTCGCGCGTATCTTTCAGCCACGCGTTCAACGGCTTCGCGCACGAGCCGGACCAGGCGGTCCGTGCTCGCCGAACCCAGTCCGCACGCCGAGTAACTCGCATGTGATTGATACATCAGTTCGCCTAACAACTCCAGTGCCCCCCCGTTTGCAGCGGCGCCGATCAGCTCCGCATAGAGGCGCACGCGGTGGTGCTCGTAGATCGCGTGGGCCGTTGGTACCCGCACGGCGTAGCTCCGGTCAGGATCGACTCGTGTCACCGGATCAGTGGTGCCCTGATAGCGCGACAGGAAATCCGCTCCACGCAGCCGTTCCGGCAACTGCGCGGCATAGACCTGCTCGAGCTCCGACGGCGTGAGGTTCGCGAGATAACCTCCCCAACGCGGATCGTCTATGTGAACAGGCTCTCCCGGTCCAGTTCCATGGACGTTGAAGCCCGCCAGCTCGGCGATGATGCGATAGCCCATAAATGTTCCGAGGCGCACGGAGCCATAGTCCGCTCCGGTGACCGCATGCCGCACTCCGGAATCCAATCCCCAGAGCGCGATCTGACCTGGAATCGCGATCGTCTCACGGAGCTCGGCGGGCTGACACAGCAGGGCGAGCAGCCTGTTGGCCTCGCCGCACGCCGCCGTCATCTGGTCCATCACGCCGCAGGGGGCGCCGGCCACAAGATTCTCGGCCTTCTGGCACAGGAGCGCCATCTCGCGCGCTTCGATCGTGATTTCGAACGCCGCGGCAACGGCCTGCATGACCGCGACCTCGAGGGCGGCCGAAGAGCTCACCCCCTTGCCTTGTGGCACGCGGGAAGCGATCAGGATGCGGGCGCCATCCTGGAAATTGAATTCGCGCTCGCGCATCAGCACCAGGAACACACCGGCCACGTACGCTGCCCAGTGTCGCGCCGGATCGCGCTCGAAGCGGGCGCGGGCAGCTTCGTAATCCACCGGATCGCCCGCGCCTTCAAAATCGGCCAGCGGCATCTCAAACGCCAAGGCCAGGGCGGAGTCCTCCGCCAGGCTGACGATCCTGAGCCGGCGCGAAGGGTCGCGCTGCAACGCCGCGTAGGTCGCCTCCTGGAGGGGCAACTCCAATACCAGCGAGCCGGAGTAATCCGCGATTCCGCCCATCACGTCTAACCGCCCCGGCGCTCGCGCGACTACGATTTCCCGTTTCGGGTCAAACAGTCGGCGCGCCTCCGCCACCGGACTCTTCTCCAACTGATTCAGAGTCTCGATAAAAGCCGGCGTATCCGGAAGCTTATGCGTCGTGCCGCGAATAATCCGGTACATCGCTAATTCTCGTCCGCGTAAACTGCACAAAATAAAACCACCGATGAACACAGATGAACACAGATCCGCGCTTATCTGTGTTCATCTGTGGCTTCGTTCACCCTTATGCTTTGACTGTCTGCCGCCTGAGAATCTGATCGGCGACGACACCGACCAGGATCACGGCGCCCATCACCGCGAAATTGAGCGAAGACGGAACGCCAAGCAGGTTGACGAGGTTTTGCAAGACCTGCAGCAACGCCGTGCCGGCCAAAATCCCGACGATCGAACCCTCGCCGCCGCGCAGGCTGCAACCGCCCAGAACGGCCGCGGCAATGCCGTACAACTCGAAGAAATTGCCGTGTGACGAAGGCGAAATCGAGTTCGTGTAGAAGGCGAAGACAACCCCCGCGATCCCTGCTAACGCTCCCGAGATCACGTAAGCGCTGTTGATGATGCGCCGCGAATTGATGCCCGAGTAGCGCGCGGCCTCCTCATTACGTCCGACGGCGTAGAGGTAACGTCCATAGACCGAGCGGTGAAGGACAATCCACATCACCAGGCTAACGGCCAGCAGCAGGACGAACGGCGTCGGAATTCCAACCAGACTGCCCGTCGCCAGATTGCGGAGGCCTTCAAATCCGGCAGCGCTACCGAAACCCTTGGTTTCGTCGTTCGCGATGAAACGCGCCAGGCCCCGGTAGAACAGCAGCCCGCAGAGCGTGACGATGAAGGGCTGCAGCCGCACCTCCGTAATC
The DNA here is from genome assembly GCA_003225335.1 of Acidobacteriota bacterium. Lineage (GTDB taxonomy): Bacteria > Acidobacteriota > UBA6911 > UBA6911 > UBA6911 > Gp18-AA60. The sequence goes on along the minus strand of QHZE01000133.1, from coordinate 4,201 downwards.
AAAAACCCGTGCAACCAACCCAGCCCCATGGCCATAACGATCACGGCGCTCACGGCCCACACGCTCCCCCACCGCCACTCGGTCAGCATCATGGAGAGCAACACGCCCAGGAGCGCGAAAACCGAGCCGACGGAAAGATCGATCCCGCCGGTGATTATGACCATCCCCAGCCCGATGCTGAAGATGCCGTAAGCGCCGATCAGGCGGGCCATGTTTTGCAGGTTGGCCCCGGCGAGAAATCGCGGATTGAGCACCGCCACGACAATGCACAAAATTACCAGCAAGAAAAACGTGCCGAGTTCTTTTTTCATCAAGGCGCTTCAGTGTGGTCCATTCCTGCAGCCACGAGTTGCACGACCTAAAAAAAAGGCCACGAATTTCACGAATTCACACGAAAAAATTCGTTTAATTCGTGGCAAGTCTTTCCGGCCTCGGCCCCGAAGCTATTTCGCAGAGAACTTGAAGATTGTCGTCGTCGCGTATTTCTCACCCGGTTTGAGCACCGTTGACGGAAAGTCGGGCTTATTCGGCGAGTCGGGGAAATGCTGCGTCTCGAGGCAGAAACCATACCGCCTCTGATAGACCTGGCCCCCTTTGCCCTTGATGCTGCCGTCGAGAAAGTTGCCGGTGTAGAACTGCACGCCCGGCTCCGTCGTGTAGACTTCGAGGACCCGCCCGCTCACAGGCTCATAGACTCTGGCCGCCAGCGCGGGCGCGCCGCCGCCGTTCAGCACAAAATTGTGGTCGTAGCCCTTGCCCAAGAGCAGTTGTTCATCCTGCTGCTCGATCCTCGCGCCGATCGCCGCCGGTTGGGTAAAGTCCATCGGCGTCCCTTTGACGCTCCGTAGCTCGCCGGTCGGAATCAGCCCCTGGTCGACCGGCGTAAACCTGTCGGCATTGATCATCACCTCGTGATTCAAGATGCTCCCTTCGCCGGCCAGATTGAAATAGGTATGGTTGGTCAGGTTAAGGATCGTCGCCTTGTCCGCCGTCGCACTGTACTCGATCTTCAGCTCGTTGTTGTCAGTCAGCGTATAGACGACCGAGACTGATAAATTCCCCGGATACCCTTCCTCGCCATCCTTGCTGACGTAATTGAGCGCAAGCGCCGGGCCGCGCTTGACCTCCCTGGCCCCCCAGACCACTTTGTCAAAGCCCTTGATCCCGCCATGCAGATGGTTCTCGCCATTGTTCAGCGCGAGCCTGTACTCGCGGCCGTTCAAAGAGAACCTGCCCTTCGCGATCCGATTGCCGTAACGGCCGATGACCGCGCCGAAGTAGGGCGTGTTGTTCTTCAGATAGCCCTCCGGGCCGTCGAAACCGAGCACGACATCCGCCAGCTTGCCATTGCGATCCGGCGCTTTGAGGGAAACAAGTATGCCGCCGTAGTTCGTGATCCGTGCCTCAACTCCATGGGCGTTCGTCAACGTGTAAAGATCGATCACCTTTTGATCGGGCGTCTTTCCGAAAGGTTGTCTCTGAATGCGCGCTTTGGCTTCCGTCGTCCTCCTTGGATTCCACAATGGAACGAACCCAAGGCACAGCGCCAGAGCCAGAAAAAATCTGTCAGCATAGCCCATCATCGTCGCCTCTCACGGTGTTGTTTGTGCGCTTGCCATCCTTCAAGCAGGTGTATTTTCGTCAGAAGCCGTATCCTACGCCCACATCGGATTCATTGCCAGTTTGGAGCGGTGAGATTTTTGGTCGCGGCCATGCCGCACCATGCTACGGAAAGCATTGTGTTCGCCACAGAGACACGGAGCAAGCTGAGACTGTCTTCACGAATGACAAATGACAAATGAAGAACGAAGTTTTGTAGATTCGTTCGTCGCCTGCAATTTGTCATTTTTCATTGGTCATTTGTCATTTGCAAATCTTTCTCTGCGTTCTCTGCGGACGTGAGAAAAAATGTAGCGCCGGCTTCCAGCCGGCAAACGGTCCGGTTGACGCGAAAGGAGTTATCCAGGCCCACATGCCGGCGAGACGCCGGCGCTACGATTTTTCCTCACGCTCTGCGACACTGCGTGTGTTTGGCTGCGGCTCTGCTGCGCCGTGTTTCATGCGCGCCCCGTAAAGACAAAGGATTTCATGACTGTTGCCTCCGGGAATACGTTACTGTAGGCCCAGCGCTGAGAAAGGAGAAAGAAATGAGAAGGATTATTGTCTTAGTCGTTCTTGTGGCCGCGGCGCACATGATTGCGGCTGACTTCCTCGTGCAGGAAAACTCGAGGATCAAAGTTCAGAGCAAAGTCCCGATCAAGGCATCCCCCTTCGATCTCCAGGACGTGCGCCTGCTTGACGGCCCGTTTCTCGACGCCATGCTGCGCGACCAGAAGTACCTGCTCGGTATCGATTCCGACCGGCTCTTGCACATGTTCCGCGTTACCGCGGGGCTGCCTTCTTCGGCTAGGCTGCTGGGAGGGTGGGAGGCTCCCGATGTCGAGTTGCGCGGCCATAGCCTCGGCCACTTTCTGTCCGCCTGCGCGCTGATGTATTCGAGCACCGGTGACGAAAGGTTCAAGACCAAAGCCGACGCGATTGTCGCCGAACTGGTCAAGATTCAGCAGGCGATGCCGGCGCGCGGCTTCCATCCGGGTTATCTGTCGGCGTTCCCCGAAGAGTTTTTCGACCGGGTGGACGCCCGGCGGCGCGTGTGGGCGCCGTATTACACGATCCACAAGATCATGGCCGGACTCCTGGACATGTATCTCCTCTGCGGGAACCGGCAGGCGCTCGACGTCGTCGTGAAAAAGGCCGATTGGGTCAAGTTCCGCGTCGACCGTCTGAGCGATCAGCAACAACAAGCCGCGCTCGATACCGAATTCGGCGGCATGAACGAGGTGCTGGCAAACCTGTACGCCGTCACCGGCGATCCGGAGCACTTGCGCGTGGCGAAGAAATTCGACCACCGGGCCGTCTTTGACCCGCTGGCCCGCGGCGAAGATTCGCTCAACGGCCTGCACGCAAACACTCAGATACCGAAAGCCATAGGCGCAGCCCGCGAATACGAACTGACAGGGGAGAAGCGCTACCACGACATTGCGAGCTTCTTCTGGCAGCGCGTGGCGAAGCATCGTTCGTATGTCATCGGCGGCCACAGCGACGGCGAGCATTTCTTTCCAGTCGAAAATTTTTCAAAATATCTGGGCGCATCCACGACCGAGACCTGCAACACCTACAACATGCTCAAGCTCACGCGGCATCTCTTCGCGTGGGAGCCGTCTGCCGGGACGATGGATTTTTACGAGCGGGGGCTCTATAACCACATCCTGGCGTCGCAGGACCCGGCCACGGGAATGATGTGCTACTACGTGCCGCTCAGGCCCGGCGCCTTCAAAACCTTCTCCACGCCCGAAGAGTCGTTCTGGTGCTGCGTGGGCACCGGGATGGAGAACCACGCCAAGTACCCCGACACGATCTATTTCCACGACGCCCAGTCGCTGTACGTCAACCTCTTCGTCGCTTCGGAGCTGACGTGGAAAGGGAAAGGCTTGGTCGTGCGCCAGGAGACGCGATTCCCCGAAGAGGACGCCACGCGGCTCGTGTTGAAACTTCAAAAGCCTGTCCGTTTAGCTTTGAGGGTTCGGTATCCGTCCTGGGCCCAGTCAGGGATGACGCTGGCGACCAACGGCAAGAGAGAGCCTGTCAACGCCAGCCCCGGCTCTTACGCCTCGATCGAGCGCGAATGGAAGAACGGCGATACCGTGGACGTGCGCTTGCCGATGACCCTGCGCCTGGAGGCGATGCCGGATGACCCGAAGATGTTCGCGCTGCTGTACGGGCCGATCGTGCTTGCGGGCGATCTGGGCAAGGAGGGGATGGAGGATGCCAAGCGCTACGGGCCCAGCGCGCCGCAGCTTGGCCGGGCGCGGCCGATTGCGATCCCGGCGTTTGTGTGCGACGTGAAGGAAGTGCTGGCGAGCGTGAAGCCGGCGCCGGGCGCGCCGCTGAAATTCCAGACGCGCGGCGTCGGCCGGCCTCGCGATGTCTCGCTGGTCCCACTCTACCGGGTCTTCGAGCCGCGTTATACCGTCTACTGGAAGGTCTATTCCCCCGCCGAGTGGGAGAAAACGAAGGCGGATCTCGCCGCCGCGGAAGGCCGCCGCAAGGAGATCGAACGCCGTACGGTGGACGCGGTGAATATCAGCGAGCCGCGGAGTGAACGCGACCACAACCTCCAGGGGGAAGGCACGAACGAGGG
>QHZE01000132.1 GCA_003225335.1 Acidobacteriota bacterium | reverse complement strand
CTGCCATAGAAAACATAAATGAAAATCTTTCGGTGGGTAATGCTGTGCCGCACAACGCGCTTTTCCGCCAAGGGAAAGCGGAAGGACGCGATGCTTTGCGCGAGCTCCGACGCTGCCTGCGCCGGCGAAGCGTGATTTCGTATTTCATTGGTGGGGAGTCCCCACTTTCCGGGAATGAAGGATCCTCCGCGCTGCCGCACCAGGAGGATGCGCCCCTCACGCTCCAGCGCGAGCATCACAAAGCTGATTGATTCCGCCGGTCGAGCAGCGCGCGCCGGGGGTATCGTGTCCTGAATTCCGAGCCGGCGCGCTTCACAAAGGGAATGCACAGGGCAAAGCAGACACAGCGGAGCGGAGGCCGTGCAAACCAGGGCTCCGAGCTCCATTACAGCCTGGTTGAAATTCGAGGCACTCCCCTCCGGAACCCACGCTTCTGCCTGCTTCCAATAGAAACTCTCCGGCACGGTGTGCCTGATTCCGTGCAGGCGGCTGACAACTCGCTTTACGTTCCCGTCCACGACCGGATAGGGTTGATTGAAGGCGATGCTCGAAATGGCGCCCGCGGTGTAGCGGCCGACTCCGGGCAGTTCCAATATTTCTGCGAAGGCGTCCGGAAAATTTCCCCCGTTTTCCTTCACGATTTTTCTGGCGGCGCGCAGCAGATTCCTCGCCCTGGAGTAATACCCGAGTCCGGCCCACAGCGCCAGGACCTCTTCTTCGGTTGACTTTGCCAGCGTTTGTATGTCGGGAAAGCGTTCCATGAAACGCTCGTAATACGGGAGGACCGTTTGAACCTGCGTCTGCTGGAGCATGATCTCCGAAACCCAAATCCGGTAAGGTTCCGGCCGGCTTCGCCAGGGCAGTTTCCGCCTGCGCCTGGCATACCAATCCAGAAGCAGTCGCTGGAACCCGGATATTTGCTGGCTGTCCCACATGTCGATATTTGACGATTTTACGATTGACGATTCGCGATTGGCCGAAGCTATATTACCAGGCTTTTCAATCGTCAATCGTCAATCGTCAATCGTCAATCCAAATCACCAGTACAGCCACCTGCGCGGGGTAATTTCGACGAGCTGGGTATAGCGCAGGTCCGCCAGGATTTCCCAATCGTATTTCTCATCGAACATGCGCGCGACAGGCGCGGGCCAGGGCTTTTCCACGACGCCTGCGTGTCCTTCGCAGATAACGGGGTGCGAGCCATCTTCCAGCGCGAGGGTGACATTTCGGTTAAGGAGGATGTTGCGGCCCTTCACACTTTCCGGTTCGATGCACACATATATCTTGCTTTCAAACCACACGAACCAGACGGGCACCATGTGAGGCCGTCCGTCCCTGCGCACCGTGACTATCCAGACATTGCGCTCTTTCGCGAGGCGGTCGTTGACTTCGTGAGGCAAGGCTTCTTGCATACGCGCGAAGTATACTAGAGTTGCCGCGATCGAATGAAGCGTGACGCCGCAGAGCCGCAACCTAGACTTTGGCTTCTTTGTGTCTTCGCGTCTTGGCGGTAAAGCCTGCGCTCAATCCACGACGAAGACACGAAGATGAGAAGAATCGCCAAGCGTTGACGATTGACGTTGAAATTCCCGTAGGAAGAGTCTACCCTTCGGATGCTAGTTCCTATAGGACGAGGTGTTAATGAGTGGTTCTGCGCGGTCCTCTGTGAGCGTTACCAAAAAGGCGCGAAAACGTACCAGGCCACGGTGGACGAAACAAGAGGTAGAAATTCTGCGGCGTCTCTACAGGACGCACAGCAATGCGGATATCGCCGCAGTTTTGGGACGCAAGGTTTCGTCGGTGGTATTTAAGGCGCACCGGCTCGGCTTGACGAAAGGTATTCGCCGTTTGCGAGAGATGGGCAGGGAGAACATCAGCCTGCGCTGGCACGCGGAAAGGGCTTCGAAAAAACGCAAGACCCGGCGTTAACCGCGCATTCGTAGGAGCGCGTCCGAAGTGGCTCAGTAAAGCGGTTTTCTGAAGCACGGTTAGTTTCTTCGGAGTGCGTCCCGCTTCGTGGGGCGTCTTGTGGCCAGGAAGGAATTCGCTTGCACCTCGAACATTTGAAAGCGGCGGCTTGCTGCCGCACCGCAAAGTGGTCGCTCTGGATTCCGGCCTTTCCCGGACAAAAAAATTCGGCTGATTCTCTCTTACGCGTCATTCGCCATGCGTAACCCGTCAGAAGGTGTGAGAAAATCCATCCCGCCGGTAGGGGCGACGCCACGTAGTCGCCCGCCCGGCCAATAATGGCGCGGACTCGCGGGCGGCCACGCAGGGCCGCCCCTACGTCTATGTAAGTATCTCCCTCACGGTGGGAGTTGATGAGCGTCTCGTTGTTCAACAAGGACATCGCGCGGAAATGGAAAGTCCAGGCGATGGAACCGCTCCACTTTCACGTCTCCGACCCTGACAGCCCCGGAGGCTATCGGCATTTTGAGATTCCAGAGGGAGCTCCGGGAACGACCACCGGAAACATCAATATCTACTATGCGGGAGCCTTCGAAGATGCCTGCAGGGCCATGGCCCTCGACAGCGAGAAACTCAAGAAATTCCTCGAACACCCGGAGCTCTTCACCCCCTTGCGCAAAGCGATAAACTACTACCAGGCCGCGAACAAGTTGAAGGGCGATGAGTATCTGGCCTGCTGGATACGGCTGGACGTTCAGTGGGACAGTGCGCCCCAGACAGATTCCTCGAGACGAGGCAAATTCCTTGCCTACGTCCCCTGGTTGAAGCTGGCCGGCGGCAAATGATCGATGCCGGCTCGGAACGACAAACAGATTCACCACGAAGACACAAAGACGCAAAAATCCGGCAAGCTCTTGTCTGTGTGAATCTTCGTGCTCTTAGCGTCTTTGTGGTGAAAACCCACTTTTATTTCGATTTTTTCCGGAACCACCGGTCGAAACTCCAGGGTCCGGGTCCGGCCGTGAAGAAGTACAAGAAGATGAAACAATACAGCGCCGCGAGCTCGCCGCCATTCTGTATGGGCCAGAATCCTCTTGGCATGTGCATCCTGAAATAGCCTACCGCCATCTCGCCGCTCAGGATGAACGCCACTGGGCAGGTAAAAAGACCCAGGATTATCAGCACACCCCCGAATGTCTCGAGGAGCCCCGCCACCCACAGGAGTGAGAGGACCTGCGCATGGGCGCCGCTTCCCCCGATCCCCCCGAAAAGCCCGAATAGCTTCTGGAACCCGTGCAGCGAAAACATGAATCCTGCAACGATGCGCAAGAAGGAGCGCGCGTGAGGTTCGAGCCATTGAAATGTTGTCCCAGCCATGCCTCCTCCCATCAAGGCGCACGAAGCCTAGCGCCTCGCTGTGACCTTCACTTTTCTTGGAAAAACCGGTGAGCACCCTTCATACACCTGCTCCATCGAATCCGATAACGCTTTTTTCAGAGCCGCAACCAAAAACTTGGCGATTCTTCGCGTCTTGGCGCCTTCGTGGTAAAGCCTGACCCAATCCACCACGAAGACGCGAAGAATCACGAAGCGTTTTCCATCAGTCGAAAAATTCTTTCCAGCCTGCGAAGGATTTTCAGCATAGTAGTACAGCACCCGAACTCCGAACTTGATTTGCCTTGGTGTCGGTACTTGCTCTAAGATCTGTCCACCATGTCCGGTGACAATTTCTTTCTTGCCGGCTTCGATTCCGGTCAGGTGGAGCCCATTATCCAAAAACTCGCCGAAGAAGATATCCTCGGGCAACTTCTGCGACGCGAAGGAAGAATGGCGGATCTCGGGAGCGAAGCAGGGGAGCCGAAGCTCGACTGGGTGGATGGGCTGGAAAAGGCGCTTTCGCGCCCGGAGTGGCTTGCGCAGTGCGAGATGGAAGGATTCGAGATCCTGAAACAGGGGATGCGCCACGTTATCTGGGCCGGAATGGGGGGAAGCGTTCAAGCGGTTTATGTCTTGAAGCGTTTCGGCCTGCTGGACTCGCCGTTCCTGCACATTTATCCGTGCGACAGCACCGATCCTGCAAGCTTGAACCGGATTCTTCGCCGGATCGAACGTGAAGAACAGACCTGGAGTCCGAGCTCTCCGCAGGAGCGGACCATGATGATCGGGGTAAGCATGGGCATGACGAGCGAAGAACCGATCACGCATCTCGAGTGGTTCGACGGCCTGCTCAGCCAGTTGCGAATTGAGGGCCGCGAGCATCACATCCAGGTTATGACATTACCCGGTTCCTATCTGGACCTCTTTGCAGAGGCCAGGAATTGCAGACGGGTCCCGATCCAGCTGGATGGTGAGAACCGGACACCGGGACGCATGAGCGCGCCCGCGACACGCGTTTTCATTCGTCCGGCGGCCCTCCGTCTTCTGGCGGAAACGATGAACCAGGACCCCGACCGCAGACCTGACGGCTCTCTGCTTCGCGCCGTGCTTCAGCGCGCGCAGGATCTTTATGGATTGAGTTGGACGATGAGCGAAGAGGCGCGGCGCGCGTTTACCGGATCCAACCCTTTCGTTCAGCTTGGAGCTGTCGTGGCCGAACGTGCCCGGGCAGGAAAAAACCAGGTGGCGCTGGCGGTCTCCGCGGAGTGGAGCGGTTTCGAGCCATGGCTCGAACAGCTGGTGGAAGAGAGCCTGGGGAAAGAAGGGAAAGGCTTTTGCATATTCTACGGCGATCAAGACTGGAAGAGGCTTTCGACGGAACCGCTCGTCCTCGGCCTCGGGACGGCGAAGGGGACCGATATCCAACTTCAGCTGCCCAAGACGGTAACGCTCACGGATCGCCTGGGAGTGCTCGGAGGACTCTTCGCCGGTTTTAAACTCACCGTCGCGACCTTTGGCTATCTCCACGACATTGTCTTCGCAGGGCAGCCCGCCGTGGAGGGATACAAGGCTTACGCACGCAAATACCGGGACGCGCCGGGGGACGTCCCCTTCACCGCTCTCCAAAGAGACAGTCCGGCGTGGGAGTCCCTCTGCCTTGACATCAGCTCGCTCGCCCGCGGGGGAGTCACGCCGGAACTGGACCGGCAGATCGCGCTCCGAGGAGGGGATCCACACAACGCCGCGGATGTACTGGCGGCTGTTCTCGCGTTGCGCGCTCGCAAGCCCGGAGCTCTGCGGTATGTTGACTTCACTTTTAACGGCGAGATGCCGGAAACCCTGGCTTCTGTCTTCGAGCAGGCGCGCCGGACGCTGGCCAACGAGCGGCTGGCTATCCCGGCAAAAATCCGCACCGGGCCGAGCGACTACCACTCCACCGAACAAAGCGAAGTTGACGGACCGGATGAGCTCGTCAGCATTCGCTTCGTGGCCTATCAGCATGAGGCTCCTGTCGCCGGCCGGTATTCGGATAAATTCCTTCTGGCCCAGGCACGAGGGACACAGCAGGCCATGGAAGATTCCGGACGTTGGGTGGTAATGGTCACCTTCCCCGAGCTCAATCCGGAGACCGTTAACCAATTGGGCAGATTCTTCGATGCCGTATCAAACAAACTGGATTTGTTCCTGCAGAGTATGAACGAAACCACAGATGAACACAGAGCAGCCCACCGCAACCAAAAAATCTCTCCATGAAGACACGAAGACGCGAAGGATCGCAAAGGATTTTCGGGTTAGTAGTATAGTACAGAACGGCATAGCCCAACCAAAACCGATCTCACCGCAGAGGGGGGGGAGGGACGCTTCCTGGGAGCGCACGCATCTTGCGTGCTCTGTTAATAATCGCGAAACCGTAAGCACGCTGGAAGCGTGCGCTCCCAGGGAGACCCTCTGCGTTCTCCGCGTCTCGGCGGTGAGGTTCGGAGTTCAGCCTTCAGCCTGCACAGTGCAGGCTGAAGCCTGAACTCCAAACTTGGCATGTGGGTTTCATTTTAGTTGAGGGAGGAGGTTATGCGTAGAGTCCTGTCGTTGATTCTCTGCGTTATCTGTTACACGGGCCTTGCCGCGCTACAAGCGCAGGAAATGCCGCGCGAGTATCAGGAGGTCCTGCAGGCGCTTGGCAAGCAAGGGGATTTCAAGGCGAACGTCCTGAAGATAAACATCCCGCGCAACGACCTGAAGGTAACCGTCGACGATATAGCCACTCCGACCCCCTTCGGATTTGGCGGGTGGCTCGCAATGACAAAGGGGGATGGCGGAGCTCATGTCATGATGGGCGATCTTGTGTTGCTGGAGGACGAGGTCAATCCGGTCATGTCCGCGTTGCTGGACAACGGGCTCGAGGTGACGGCGCTCCACAATCACTTCTTCTGGGAAAAGCCCCGAATTTTTTACATGCACGTCATGGGGCACGGAAAGCCGGCTGACCTGGCGCGCATGGCAAAACCGGCGCTGGATCTGATCGGGAAGGCGCCCGCCGGGCACCCTCCCGCGCCGCCGGCGAGCTCAGGAGAAGCATCCCAGGGGAAACTGAACACCGCGCAGATCGCCCAGATCGTTGGGCATCAGGGGGAACAAAACGGGCCAGTCTACAAGGTCACCATTGGGCGCGGCGATTTGAAGCTGACGGAGAAGGGGGCCGAGATCAACGCGCGTATGGGACTCAACACCTGGGCTGCCTTTGTCGGGAGCGACCAGAATGCCGCCGTCGCCGGCGATGTGGCCATGCTGGAGAATGAGGTCACTCCGGTTCTGAAGGCTCTGCGTAAGAACGGTCTCGATGTCGTGGCGATCCACCATCACATGATCGACTCCCGCCCGGTGATCATCTTCCTGCATTACTGGGGAAAGGGCACGGCTGAGAAGCTGGCGACAGGTTTCAAGGCAGCCCTCGACCAGCTTGGAAAGCAAACGGGCGCAGCAAGAGCCCACCGTTGAGCGTCATGCCGTTACTGAAACAAACCCGACTTGGACCACAGAGATAAGCTTCTCTCGGTGTCTCCGTGTCTCTGTGGCTAAAGATTGGATTTGCATTGTTATGGGGAGGCGGAGATGAAGTGGATCACGCGCGAGAAGGTCAAGGTCGACCGCGTAGCGTGCCCGTGGCTTGTCAAAAACTTCATAGACCCCCAGGCAGAGTTTGTTTTCCTGCCACGCGAGACCGACTGGTCGAAGGTCCGCGATGGTGTCGTTTACGACGTCCCCGATTGCGAACTGGGCCACCACGGGGAAGATGTGTCGTTTGACTCGATCCTGAAAAAATATCAGCTCACCGACCCGGCGCTACTTTTGCTGGCCGACATCGTCCGGGCGGCCGATTCTCATCCGAGCAATCCGCATCCGGCCGGGGAGGGGCTGCGGTGGATTGCGAGCGGATTTGGCGTGCTGGGCCTGTCGGATCACGAGATTCTCGAGCGCGAGTTTGTCGTCTACGACGCGCTGTATGCAGAGTGCAAGCGGCGCGTAAAAGAAAACCACAGATGAACACAGATAAACACAGATCTGTAATACTAAGCCGGAAATCCTTTGCTGGGAGGAAGGGATTTTTCTTCGCGCTCTTGGCGCTCTTCGCGGCTTCGCGGCGAATCCTGGGCTGGACTTTCACCGCGAAGGCGCGAAGCACGCGAAGAAAACGCGAAGGACTTTAGTTTGGTTGCGGGCCGCGCTGTGTTCATCTGTGGTTTCGTTCATACTCCTGGTTGCGGCTTTGCCACGCCGTGTTCATTCGTCTTCCATAGCTTGCTTCAGCCTGCTTCGTGTAATTCGTCAAATTCGTGGCCAGTCTTTCCGTCGTTCGAGACTACGGAAAACGCTGTGATTCTTTGCGCCTTTGAGCCTTTGTGGTAAGAAGGGCGCTATGCCCCGAACGGCGACTCCGGTCAAAGTAGGAAAGCGCAACATAGAGCTTTCGAATCTCAAGAAGGTTCTGTTTCCGGACGACCGGATCATCAAAGCGGAGCTTATCGAATACTACCTGAAAGTCGCTCCCACGCTGCTCCGGCACGTCAAAGGCCGCCCTCTTTCCTTTGTCCGCTACCCCGACGGGATTTCCGGCGAGGCGTTCTTCCAAAAGAACCGGCAGGATTGGGCGCCGGAATGGATCGACCATGTACCCCTCGGGGTCGAAGAGAAGATCGACTACGTCCTGGCGACCGAAGAGGCGACCCTTGTCTGGCTCGCAAATTTGGCGTGCATAGAAATCCATCAGATGCATTGCCGGGCCCCGCATTTTGACAGGCCGGATTACATCGTTTTTGACCTGGACCCGCCGGAGAATTTTCCGTTCAAGCGCGTGGTCGAAATAGCGCTGGATCTCCGGGCGCACGTCGAGAGCCTCGGTTACCATGCGTTCGTCAAGACGACTGGAGGAAAGGGCGTGCACGTCGTCACGCCCATCGAGCCGAAGTGGGGGTTCGATCAGGTTTTCCAGGCGGCATCGGCAGCAGCAAAGCCCTTTGTGGAGTCGCATGGCGACTCGACGACGCTTCACATCAAGAAGGAACAGCGCAAGGGAAGGGTGCTGGTGGATATTTACCGCAACCGGCCCTCCCAGACTATCGTCTCGGCGTACAGCGTTCGCGGCCGCGCCCGGGCCCCGGTGGCGATGCCGCTGCAATGGGACCAGCTGGTTTCGGTCGGCGATCCGAATGTGTTCAACCTGCGCACGGCGCTGGAACATTTGCTGCGCGAGGGGGACGCGTGGGAGGCCATGGGCGCGTATGCGGCGGGCCTGCACACCGAGCGGAGGGCGTCCGCGAGCCCCGTGAAGAAAACGCGGGCCGAAGTTCCGGAGTCCCTCAAGGTCTACGCCACCAAGAGAAGCTTCAGAAAGACGCCCGAGCCTCCCCCCGAGCCGGCGACGGACGCCGGGAATGCGTTCGTCCTGCACCGCCACCATGCTTCGCACCTTCATTATGATCTGCGTCTGGAGCGCGAGGGGGCGCTGAAATCCTGGGCCGTACCGAAAGGGCTTCCTCCTCGGCCCGGAATCAAGCGGCTGGCCGTGCAGACGGAAGATCACCCGGTGAGCTACTTGAGCTTCGAAGGCACGATCCCCAAGGGGGAGTATGGGGGAGGCGCGATGTGGATCTTCGCCTCCGGAAAGTACGAGATCACCAAGGACAAGAAAGACAGCTTCTATTTTCGCCTGCAGAGCCGGGCCCTGACCGCGGAGTATCGCCTGATCCACACGAAGGACAAAGAATGGCTGCTGGAGCGGTTGGACAACCCGCAGGTGGACTACTTGCACGATACCGTCGAACCCATGCTGACGCAGAGCCGGAACGACGTGCCCGAGGCGCCGGACTATCTATATGAAGTGAAGTGGGACGGCATCCGCGCGATGGTCTCCCTGGATGAAGGCCAGTTAATGCTGCGCAGCCGCAACCAGCGCGACATCACCCGTTACTTCCCGGAATTGTTAATACCGGATCAGGCATTCCGCGCCACGTGCGGCCTGTTTGATACCGAGATCGTCTGCCTGGACCCGGAGGGCAAGCCCGTTTTCGAGCATTCGGTGTGGCGTCTTCTCCAGACTGGCGAGTCGGGCATTGCTCGAGCGAAGGCCAAGCATCCGGCAGTCTGCTATGTCTTTGATTGCCTGTATCTCGACGGGCGGGCGATCCTGAATGAACCGCTCACCAGACGCCGCGAGTGGATGGCGGATGCGATTCGGCAGAATGAAGTCTACCGGACCAGCGAGAGTTTTGACGAAGGGCTCCCCTTGTTCGAGGCGGCCAAGAGGATGGGGCTCGAGGGGATCATGGCAAAGGAGCGCGACAGCCCCTACGTTCCCGGAAAACGAACGTCCTACTGGTACAAGATAAAGGCCAGGCAGACCATCGAGTGCATTATCATCGGCTACACCCGCGGCAAGGGGGACCGGGAGGCCTCCTTCGGAGCGCTTCACCTGGCGCGATACCAGGGAGAACGATTGAAATACATGGGCAAGGTCGGCAGCGGGTTCGACGAGCAGAGACTGAAGACGATCTTTGCGGAGATCAACAAGATCAAGCCATCAAAACGGCCTGTCGAGGAAAAACCATTGGATGACGCGCAGAGCGTGTGGCTCGACCCCAGACTGGTGTGTGAAGTCCGCTACGCCTCATTTACCACCGAGGGGACGCTGCGCGAACCGGTTTTCGTCCGTATGCGCCCCGACCTGGTGCCCGAGGACTGCAGGTCAGATACATGATTCTCAACCTCCCCGGTCTGCGTTCACCACAAAGACGCGAAGGCGCAAAGGAAACGAAAAGAGCAACAAACGCCACCCACGAAAAATCTTCTTCGCGTCCTTTGCGTCTTAGCTTAGCGGTGAATGGGGCGTACTTCTTTGTGCCTCTGTGTGAGTCTTGTATAATGCCGGGATGTCCGAGGAGAGCCCATGAGATCTATCTGGAAAGGCCACATCCAGTTTTCGCTGGTGACGATTCCAGTAAAAGTCTACAACGCCATCGACACCGCCCAGGCGATCCATTTCAACCAGTTGCACAAGGGATGCAACGGGCCGATCGCCTACGACAAGAGATGCAAGAAGTGCAACAAGGTGCTGAGCAACGAGGAGATCGTAAAGGGCTATCAGTACGAGCCTGACCAGTACGTCATCCTCGAGCCCGAGGACCTGGAAAAGATAAGGCTCAAGAGCACCAAGGTGATCGAGATACAGGGGTTCGTGGACGCTTCGGAGGTTCACCCGATGCTCTACGAAGCGCCGTACTTTGCCGGTCCCGACGGCGTCGTTGCGGCCAAGGCCTACACGCTGCTGTGCGAAGCGTTGAAGCAAAGCGGCAAGGTTGGCATCGGCCGGGTCGTGCTGCGCGACCGGGAAGACATCGTAACCATTGCCCCTCATGAGCAAGGGATTGTCATGTACAAGCTTCGCTATCCCAACGAGGTTCGCGATATCAAAGAAGTGCCGCAGCTTGACGAAACGCAGAAAGTGGATCCGGAACAGCTGAAGCTGGCGCGCCACCTCGTGGACACGATGGCTGCTTCGTTCGGCGACATTGAAACGAAGGACCGGTATCGCGATGCCCTGAAGGAGCTCATCACCGCAAAGGTGGAGGGCAAAGAGATCGTCACCGTTGCGGAAGAAGCGCGCCCGGCGGTAGACATCATGACGGCCCTCAAGCAGAGCATCGAACAGGCCATGGCGCAGCGGCAGCCCATGGTCAAAGCCACGGGCAAGGGGAAGAAAGCGAAGGCGGAACAGCCGGAAGAGCAGGGAGGCGCCGCGGAGGTGAAGGCTTCCGAGGTAAAGTCTCCCAAAGGGGGGAGGCGCAAGCTCGGATGATGGCCCATTCGCGGCAGCCTGAATCATCCGCTTCCGGCAGGCAGTGATGAGCACAGTTATCCAGTTTCCCTCCGATTCCACGCGCCGACCCAGCCTTCAGCGGGTCAAGTCCACCTATACTGTTCGAGAAATCAGCGAGCAGTTTGGTTTGAGTGAGACCTATATCCGGCGCTGGACGCGTGAAGGTTTTATCGAAGCCGCTCGGGCCGAGACCGGGGAACTGCGCTATGACTTCCGAGCGCTGAAACAGTTCCGGCGCGTTCGCGAGCTTCGCGCTCAGGGATTGAGCCCGAAGCAGATCGATGCGGAGCTGCGAGGGCAGTTAAACCTCTTCCCCGGGCCCGAAGGCCGGCTCATCCGGTTGCCCATCCGCCTCAGCCCCTTTGAGGAGGCGTTGCTGCTGCACGAGCGCAACGACGACCGAGCGCCGGAGGGATATCAGAAAGCGATCGAGGCGGGGGACTGCGTCGCGGACGCGTGGTGCAACCTGGGAATCTGGGCTTTTGAAGCGGGCAGGGTGATCGAGGCCTTCGATCACTTGACCCAGGCCTTGCGCCACGATCCTCGCCATTTCGAGTCCCACTTTAACCTGGCCACGCTCTACTTCGAATCCCGCAACCTTCGCCTCGCGCGTCTGCATTACGAAATCGCGTCCGGGATCGAGCCCAATTTCCCGAATCTCTATTTCAATCTCGGCCTGGTTCACGCGGTGAACGGAGATCTGAATTCGGCCATCGGCGCGCTAAAACTGTACAAGTCACTGGCCCCCGAGGGCGAAGCAGGCAAGGCGGACGAACTTCTCGCCCATCTCATACAGGCTGCGGCCAACCGGCAGTAAACTGAGTGCTCAGCAAAATTCTCTTGGCGAGCCCTTTGCGCTCTTCGCGTCTTCGCGGTTAATTAAATTCGGGCTCAGTTTCACCGCGAAGGCGCTAACTGCGCGAAGGATGCCATGTCTCCCGCGGCGTACGTGCGTGTCTACGAGGAGCTCAACGATTCGCTGCCCTCCAGGAAGCGTAAGCGTACCTTCCCGTATTCTGTGGGACAGGAGGGCCGGCTACTTCACGATCCAGTTCGCCGGCGGCGTCACAAACTCGAAGCCATAGCGCTGGAGAGAAGTGCCGCGACGCTCGACCCGAACCACGCGAGCGCGGAGAACCCGCCAGCGCTCACATCATCAGAAACAATGGAAAACTGGAATTCCCGTCCGTTCTCGGCCTTGCCCGTCACCATCAAGCTCACCTTCAGCTTCACGCGGGCCTTGCGCCGCCGCTCCTGGACCTTTGCGTGGACAACTTCCCCCACGCGCCTCTTGAGATAGAAGAAGTTCAGCGGCTTCTCCATGTATTCGACGGCGCCGAAGCCCTCGCATATCTCCTTGTATTGTTCGGCCGGCTCGGCTGTGATTACGATGATCGGTATCAATTGCGTGACGCTCATGTCCGAGAGAACCTTGCCTAGTTCGATACCGGAGAACCGGGGCATGTTCAAGTCCAGCAAAATACAATTCGGCTTCCGCTCCAACACCAGCCTCAGCGCCTCTGTCGGATCTCCAGTCTCCACGACGTCATAGTCGTCTTTGAGATGTCTTCGGAGCAGATTTCGGGTTTCCTCGTCGTCCTCGACGATGAGGACTGTTCTTCGCCGCAGGGCGACGGCTTCGCCCTCCTGACCGTGATTGGAATCCCCGTAATCTGCCTTCTTAAGCAGTGACGCGACCGCTTTCAACATAACAATCCTCCCGAGAAAGACATTGGCACCTGAGTCGAGATACCGCTTACCCAGCGGGGTTCCATCAGCTTGTAACTAACCTTCGCTGTTGTCACCGCAATTACCATGCCACCAAGGGAAGTCAATTCCGCCCGTCTTTCCAAGCGCCCGCAACCTATTCTCCCGTAATGGATAGCGAGAGTCTTCGGGACGGATGGAGACCGGGCTGGGCTGGAACGGGCAATCCCGGGATCGCCACGACGGGGAAATCACTCCCCCGCTATCGAGGAATCGTCTCCCTCTCGGCCAATCGCCTCTTTGGCCGCGGCTAATTGGGGGTTCCTGTGGTGAGTTTGGGAAGCCACCTTTTCACAGGAAGTTTCGGAGACGATGCGGGTCCAATTCTGATAAAATATCAACTCTGCCGAGGAGGCCATCTTAATGCGGACGAAAAACACCGAAATTCCTTGCGTGATCTGCGACCCGTCCGGAGCAGATCCGGGGGATTACTGTGACAGGCACCGGGACGAACTGCACCGCCTCGAACACCAATACGAGACTTTGTTTCGCCTCCAGCGCACTTCCCGTGGGAAAGACCACGAGAGTTACCACCTCTTTTTCCAGGCCGAGTGCGAACCCTGCGGCCGCATTATGGTGGCCGAAACCGACCCGGAGAATCTTGCAGTTCTCGTGCTGGTTTCAGGAGAGTTGAATCTTGACGCGGCGATCGAGGATTACAAGCCTCTGGGAATTGCGAAGACCTACGGGGATGCCCTGCGGCAAAGAATCCAGAGCGAGATCATTCATACCTGGTACGGAAACGCGCGTGCCTGCGTCGACGTATTCCGCCTCACCCCTGAACCTCCGACACATTGGGACGTCGATCCCAGAGGCGATCAGGAAGAAGCCGACGACTCCGACTCGCCTCCGCCGCCCCAGGAAGGCAACCCCAGCGTGCACTGATCCCCCGCTTTAGCCCAACTTCCACGGTTTTGGAGCCACTTTTCTTTGTTTATGCTGGGTTACGCCTGTTGTTAGTCACTATGTGATCCAACTAACCCCTTGTTTCGGTCGGGTTTTTGACGGCCCTATGTCGAAACGTCATGCGTCACTATATGCATGTGTCCGACCATGAATGTCAGTAGTGAGAATGATTTTAGTTAGTTTCTGGTGCGAAACTAGCCCCGCAGGGGCGACTCAGGAAAGCCCAGGGCGCAAGCCCTGGGAACAAGGACAGTAACAACGGAAGCCCCGAAGGGGCGATGCAGTGGGTCCCGGTACCAAAGACGTGCCTTATGACGAGCATTTATCTGGAGTTGAGACCGAACTCCCTGCGCCGCCCTTTCAGGGCTTTCCGCAATCTGGACCTTGAACCCAGGGCTCGCGCCCTGGGCTGTCCTGCTTGACCCCTTCGGGGTCCTTGGTTTCGCGCCAGAAACTAGTTAGTCACTATTTTCAAATTTGGAATCTACCTTCGTTGAAAATAAAGGAGTTGCGCATCCGCGCCCCCAAAAATCGGCCGAAAACCAAAATCGACCGTGGAAGTTGGGTTAGTATGGAGTTCAGGCTTTTAGCCTGCACAGACGCGCAACTCTGGGGGCAGCCTGAAGCTAAAGGCTGAACCCCAAACATGAAGACCCCGAGTCAAATCTTGAAGAAGATCCGGCGCTGGTAGAGCCAATAGCAGAAGTACCACAGCAGTCCCCACACGACGAGACTTGTGATTATTTTGGCCGGCACGTCTCCGGACCAGGCAAAGAACCCCATGGTGAAGGGTTTTACAAGGCCTGCCAGCCATTCCGAGCCGCGCGTGTTGGTAAACAGATAGATAAACAGCGAATTCATCCCAACGTAGGTGAAAAACCTTGGCCCTCGCTCGATCTTCTTGACATCGACGAGCCAGTAGGAAAAACCAAGGGCCAGCAGACACCACCCTCCGCTGACGATGACAAACGAGCTGGTGCAGATCCGCTTGATGATCGGTGTCACCGGATCCAGCGCATAACCGAGAACGACAGCGATCGATCCCGCGATAGCGAGGGTCCTGATTTTCTGGCCCGGGGAACGGCCGCTCCGGAGAACCTGTCCCGCCAGGACGCCCCACATCGTGTGCGCGGTCGTGGGCACGGCATTGAAGGCCACCCAGTGGCCCTTGGAGAGTTTTCCCATTAAGAAAAGATCGACATAGGAGCCGAAGTTATGGTCCGGAGTGAAGGGCTGATCGAAACCAGGCACCGGCCAGGAACGGTAGAGGATTTCGGTAAGCGCGAGGAGGAGGAGTGTGAAGCCGATCTGAAACCAGGCCGGCCGTCTCATCATCAAAAAAGCCACGAGGTAGGTAAAAGAAAGCTGTGCAAGCACGTTCCACAGCTCAAACGTCAGCTTCCCGGGTTCGATGCAGTAGAGCCCCACCCCAAAGGCAAGCAGCAGTGACGATCGGAGGAGAGCGTGGCGGAAGGTGACACCCCAGCTGTCGCCCCGATCCCAGCGCCTGCCGAACGAAAATGGCATCGCCGCGCCGACGATGAACATGAAGAACGGCTGTATCAGGTCCCAGAAGCGCAAGCCGTTCCACGGATGGTGATGGAACTGCATGCCGATGCTGGCAATGATCGTGCTCTTCAGTGCCGGGTCGACGAGGTGATCGTAAATCTCCGTTGACTCCGCGATCAGAAAGAACATCGTCACGCCGCGAAAAAAATCCAGCGACCCGAAACGGCTCCCGGAGGCAACCGAGGAGCCGGATTTTGCGTTCATAAGAAGCTCCGTCAAATGTGTTCGCTCAGGGGAAGCGTCAATCTTTACCACAGATCTCACTCTATGCAAGCCCTTTGGTGAAACTGTGCTCGACTTCACCGCGAAGACGCGAAGACGCAAAGAGCCGCCCGGGAATTTACGGAGGCGCGCAGAGGCGGTGGGCGGGCGGGGAATCTATTGTGTCGGAGGTGACTCTTTGGCGCTTTGTCGGAGCGAATGCTGTCGCCACGCAGAATACGTGGCGACAGCTGCCACGATGGAATTGGCAAAGATCACGGGAGGCGCCTTAAGGAGGATGCCATAGGTAATCCACAGCAGGGCGGCCAGCGCCTGCAGCAGACGCATTCGCGTGGCGTCTCTGCAAAAATAGGAGATCGAAAAAATCGCGGTGGCTCCCCAACCTATCCAATCAAGCAACGGGTACCTCCCCATTTCCGGCGGTCTCCTCCGTCCCCTGGCGAATGGTCAGCCGATCGGTCCGGACCTTATCCCACTCCTGAATGATGACTCCCCTGAATTCCAGGAATTTGCGTATGTGGGAGGGATCCCACCCCACGATCTCTTCCAGTATCGGAATGAGGACGCTCACGGTGTCGTCGCTCAATATGGCTCGCCGCGCGATCGGCGCGATGAGCGCGTTTTCCGAGACGGCGATGGTAAACCCGTCACGGCGATTCACATGCAGCATCACATGCACGTCTGAGCTTCCATCACCGACGTACACAACGCGGTCGTGGCTGATCTGCAGCTTGCTCTGCAGTTCGTCGAGCACGGCGACCTTCCCGTAGCCTGCCGAGACCCGGATGATGGACTGAATCTCGCCGGAGTGCTCGTCGTACCGGAAACGGGTGCCGAAGATGTGATCCGGCGGAACTATGTTGTCGAGAGCAGCCTGAATGACCTCTTCCGGAGCCGCCGAGATTACGTAAA
Source organism: Acidobacteriota bacterium (assembly GCA_003225335.1). Lineage (GTDB taxonomy): Bacteria > Acidobacteriota > UBA6911 > UBA6911 > UBA6911 > Gp18-AA60. Next base: position 1,333 of record QHZE01000132.1, on the reverse strand, counting down.
AGTGAAACCTGTGCCCGTCGATCCCTTGGTCCAGTATCTCGGAAAGCAGGCCGATGTTCTTTTTCAAGCGGATTCGTTTGCCGGCCTGTGTCAGATGTTCGCGACGGACACACCGGTACTGCGGATCATGCAGCAACAGATAGGCCAGTTCGCCCCCCTGCTGGACCAGGTTGATTCGTGACAGGCCGGACACCTTTTCCTGGAAACCCTGAAGGCCGAGCAGCTCGCTCAGGATGATACCCGAATCGTTGAAACTCAGGGTTTGATCGAAGTCGCTGGCGAAAAGGTACTCCCGCGCTTTGGGCGCTTGTTCGAGCTCCAAGGGTTTTGCCATGCAAAATCTCCTTTCTTACTCCAAGAGAAAAAGTATGGGCACGCATTTCACCTCTGTCCAATTCGTTGTTATGATGGCAGCCATCGATGTTGCTAATCGCTGGGGAAATGCCGTGGAAATGTCGCAATTGCGGGTCTTTAGGGCGGTGGCCGAGACACTGAATTTTACCCGGGCCGCGCAGAGATTGAACATGACGCAGTCGGCAGTGAGCCACCATATCAAGACGCTCGAGACGGAGCTGGGAGAACCTCTTTTTGTGCGGGCACGTCGAGGCGTGACGCTCACAGAGTCGGGAAAGCTCGCGCTGGAGTATGTGGAGTCTATCCTCGGCGGCGTGGACGCATTGCGTGAGCACATCTCCGAGCAGGTGCGTTCCCCGGCGGGTCGCGTGCGGGCCGCCGCGGCGACTCAGGCCTTCGTGCATCTCTTTGCTCCCCTGTTTGAATCGTTCATGCGCCAACACTCCAGAGTGGAGCTTACGTTCCGTACCACGGCGAGCACGGACCAGACGACAAGCGATATCTTGGGCGGCAGCGCGGACGTAGGCTTTGTATCGCTTCCGGTATACTCGCCGGCGCTTGAAGTCCAGGAGCTGTTTCAGGACGAGCTTCTCGTAATCGTGGGAGCCGGCCACCCTCTGGCGGGGAGCGGTAGGGTTCAGGTGCAGGAAATCTCCCGAGAGCGCCTGATCCTGTTTGAGCGCGGGGCATCAATCCGGCGGGCGACCGACGCTTTTTTCAGAAGCGTCGGTATCCGGCCGGAGCAGACGCTGGAATCGAACGATACCTACTTCATCAAGTCGATGGTCGAGCGCGGCGTTGGAATCTCGCTGCTTCCCGCCTGGGCCGCGCGGGACGAAGTGGCGGCCGGCAAGCTCGCGAAGTTGGAAATCGAGGGACAAAAACTGAGTCGATCGGTTGCGATGGTCTCTTTGCGCCAGTTTCAGCCGTCTCCTGTGCGCGCTTTTATCGCGTACATCCTTGATCGCAAAGCAGAGTT
>QHZE01000555.1 GCA_003225335.1 Acidobacteriota bacterium | reverse complement strand
AGGTTTTCCTTCGGACCTCGTTTCCTTTGGTTGTCGATTTAGATGGCGGTCCTCCGTCAGCCTAATGTCACGGATCGCTGCACCCAGCAACTGGTCTACTGGGCTACGAACCGCGCCTGGACCATGGTGCAGAACATGGGTGTAGACCATGGTCGTGCTCACGTCGCTGTGTCCAAGAAGCTCCTGAAGTATGCGGATATCGTAACCGGCTTCCAGGAGATGCGTCGCAAATGAATGCCTGAAAGTGTGGCAGCTTGCCGTTGAAGATAATGAATCTCCGGATCCGCCCGCCATAACACTCCTCGGTCCTGCGGCTGTAGTGCCGTGACCTAATCGCGTCGCGCACCTACCTGCTCCCAGAGCGCGAGGAAGGACTTCACCGGGTCTGCCGTGGGGTGAAGGGCTACGGCGTTGTGCGGGGGCGCTGGCCGACGAGTGGACCGAGGAAGATGACCGGATTCTAGAAGAAATCCATGAGGCCGCCTCGGCTACGGCCAGAAGGAACCGCTTCGCGGCCCTAACATGAGTAGGGCTGATCAGCGCTTGTCCGCCGGTGAGCTTGGAGTAAACTTTGACATGTTCTCGGAAAAGCAAGAGACTCTCCGCAGTCGTTGGGGTTCCAAGGATGTGATAGGCGGACCGGCCTAATGAATGGTTTTCAGAGAGAATCCGAGAACCCCCTTGTCCAGCCGCTCGCAAAGCTCGACGAACTTCTTTTCCGCTATCCGCTCGTTGCGGGTCTTCAAGGACATCCGCCTGTTGTGGCCGTTCTCCCGGTAAAAGGCGTAACAGCAGCACTCGCGATCACCGGGGATAGCGCTCCTTCATAAGGGTATTTCCTATATTTCTTCACGGCTCTCGAATGAAGTTGCGGGTTTGGTCCTCAGATTGGCGGTCCTTGCCGGATGCGTTCCAGTGATGGGTCAGGCTCGACCCACCACGTGGCGCCGGCATCGATGAACGGGCGGACAATTTCCGAAGCGCGCTTGGATTTCTTGCCTCCGGTAGAACCGCCGCAGATGATTTCGAAAGGGCCCTTGCCTTGCCGGTGTTTCGCGACATAGTCGCGGACCTTGCGGATATCGTCGGCCGAAAGCGGATGCCAGTCCCTGAATTTCTGCGGAATGATGCCGTCCCAATCCAGGGCGCGGTGCATGGATTTCGGCTTGTCCCACACACCAACGACCCAAATGGGAATTCTCGGCTTCTGCACCGGTCGTGGAACCATAACCATGTTATCGACGCGATAGTGCTCGCCTGAAAAGCTATACGGTTTTCCTTTCCACAGCCCATTCAAAATCTCGAGACCTTCGTCCACACGTTTTGCGCGCACCTTAAGGTCGGTTGCCTCGCCGACTTTGGTGAACCCTCCGTCATCCGCGGCAGCACCCATTCCTACGGCGAGAATCAGCCGGCCTGCAGAAAGCTGATCCACCGTCACACACTCGCGGGCCAGCTTCCACGGACGTCTTCGCGAGACCGGGGTAATCATGGTGCCGAAGCGAATCCGCTTTGTCCGCGCTGCGATGGCACCCATGACGACCCACGGGTCAAAGAGCGGATATGTTCCTATGGAAATCCCATCCGGAAGAAAGAAGCCGTCCCACCCTGCTTCTTCAGCCTGGCACGCAAGGTCGACGGCGGCATTGAAAGTTTCGGCGCCATTGATGCCACATGCATATCGCATGGCCAGTTTTTAGCACGCGTTATGGTTCGTGTCTTGGCGTTTTTTTATCAGAGTTCGGCACTTGCCGGGCATGAGCAGGAATTGCAGTAGTAGGCCGCCGGCGCCGGCTACGTGGCGAGCCCGATTTTCCGGATGCGCTCGATGAGGCTCGGCTTCTTTGCGTGTGCAGCTCTTCCTCCACCGCGACAAATGCCACTACACGACCGAGCAAATTTTAGAGGAAGGATCGGGCAGAGTAAAATACCCGTTACATCACGTAATTCTTTTGCCGGTTGGCGTTAAGCTGTCGAAAGTAACGAGTGGGAATCGGAAACAAGTGCAGGATCGAGGCGCGGGTCGCGGCTAAACCGTTGGATAGGTTGCGATGATGTCCGATAATGTCTTTTTTTTTGTGCCAGACCGCTGTGGCAAAGGCGTGGCGGAGGGGCTTATAGAGCTGATGGGTGATGAGTAAGATCTCAACCAATTCTGGAAGTGTCCCCATGCGCAAGGAGCCCAATTATTTGTACCTGGTGATAAGCCTCCTCATCGCGGTCGTCCTTATCACTTCTGCCCCGCCGCTGAAGCCGCTGGGTATCTTGGGTGTCTTTACCGGCGCCCTCTCCCTCATGGCAACTGCCTACATCGTGACCGAACGCAGGCTTCACGTGCTGCTCGCGGCTGTGCTCGGCGCAGCGGCGCTGCTACCATTTGCGTGGTTCAGCATTCACCCGGGGGCACTTGCCCCCCGCTTGGCGAATGGCATCTATGCCGCGAACCTTGTCTTCTGGCTGCTATTCACCTTCTATATCGTGCTCATCGTCTTTCGCGGCATCATTACTGCCCGGAGCATCCGCAGCAATGAGATCTACGGGGCGATCTACGTGTACCTCCTGATCGGGGTACTGTTCGCGCAAGCGTACCAGTTACTGCTGGCCGGATACCCCGACGCGCTCTACTTCGACCCCGGGCGCTTCTCAGCGCCTCAGATGATCGGGAGCGGGCTTTACACCCGCGGTGCCGGAGATCTTGTCTACTACAGCTTTGTCACTCTGGGTACGGTAGGCTACGGCGATGTCACTCCGTCCTCGCCCTTGGCGCGTTCATTGAGCCTGATCGAGGCGGTGATCGGGATCATGTATGTCGCGACGATGATCGCGCGTTTTGTCTCAATCCAAATCAGTGGTGAACGCCGTGGCGCGGAACCGGAACATGCAGATCCACGACCTTCTCCCGATTCTCCCGGAAATCATTCCGGAGTAAAAAGAGCCGCCGGAGACAGAGTTGAAGGCAATGAAGATCCCGCATCAACTGGTTCAAGCGGCTGCGGGCTT
>QHZE01000131.1 GCA_003225335.1 Acidobacteriota bacterium | reverse complement strand
CCGGATTTTCGACTTCGGCAGTTCCTTCTTCCTACTGAGTTATCCGAAAGGCCTCCTCACGACACACACGGTAACGGTCAAAGCCCAGGAAGTGTTTCCAGGCGACCTGACCTTTACGAGCCCGGCAACCAGCTGCAATTCGTATCACGGCAAGAAGGGAAAGTGCGTCGTCTATGAGCTTGTGGATTTCATTCCGAGGAAGGACGTGGATTACAAGAAGGAGTACTCTGTCTACATCAAGCACTCAGGACAGGTCCCGATACAGCCGGCGATGCTGCACGATTCCCGCGCGCTGCAGGATATCTTGCTGGCGGGTGGTCCCGATTTTCCCGACAATATCTTCGATCGGTTCGATCTGGGCCCGCCTGGAGTCGATCCCGGAACGGGCGGAAAGTCCACCGACAATTTCACGGCCTACGTATCCGCGGATCTGGGTCCGCTGCCTGAGGAGGAGTTGACCGCTTTCTTCCGACCGCCACTCGACGAGACACAGATCACGGTGGTGCAAAGAGGGCGGACCCTTCCGGTAAAGATCCACATCTCGGACGAGGACGGAAATACTGTCAGAGGGGCAATCGTGCGCTTGGGGGTCGCGCGGATCGACGGCGACTCCCTCTTTCCGGATGAGGTGCGCTCAAACGTCAATTCTGAAAACATCTTCCGGATTCAGAGAAACATCTATATTTACAATCTTCTTACCGATGACTTGGCGCTTGGTCTGCATGTGCTGACCGCGGTGTCAGATCCGACTTCGTCCTTCAAGATTCCGGCCGTGACGGCACTTATCTTTGTCATGCCGTGAACAGTTGGCGGAGGGACAGAGGAGCGGGTAGCCGAGGTGCAGACGAGCGAATGGGAATGGTACTAAAAATCTCCTTTGCTACTGACTCGAAAAGCCTTTGCATGCTGGAAAGAAATTTTCCGCTGATCGAAAACTCTTCGTGATTCTTCGCGTCTTCGTGGTGGATTGGGTCGGGTCTTTACCACGAAGACGCGAAGACGCAAAGAATCGCCAAGTTTTTGGTTGCGGCTGGGCTGCTCTGTGCTCCTCCGCCCCTCTGCTCCCCTGCTGGTCCGTTCGGACACGACGGACTTACTTAGGGCCAGACGGAGGGCTTCGAGGACGAGAGGATCCGTTTTGCGATAGGTTTGAGATCTTCGCGCTGCAGTAACGTATCGCTGCGCAACTCCTTGCGGATCTCCTCCAAGAGTCGAAGGGCTTCTTTGGAGTGAAACGAAGCTTCCGTAGCGTTCCTGGTTGAAAAGAAAACCTTTGCCAGTACGTAGTGCGCCCGGACCAGTAGCGCTCGCGCCCCCAGGTTTTCGCTCTTTTGCACGGCTGTCTCGAGATTCTGGCGGGCGCGCGCGTAGTCCCTCAACTGCGCCAGGGCGTCGCCGCGGTGAATCGCGCATTCGATGGAAACGTATTTCAATCCTAAACTGTGCGCGTCCTTCGCCACCGCGTCCAAGCTGTTGAGCGCGGCCCGCGCGTGGCCGTCCCTGATGGCGACCTTCGCCAGGTTCATTTTTGAGACCAGGGTGAGTTGCCGAGCGCCGGACCGGGATGCCGTCTGAAAGGCCTGATCGTACAGACGCCGCGCGGAAGTGTAATCCCCTTCGTAATAGAGAAGGTCTCCCTGGAAGTTCAGTATCTGGGCGACCAGAGGGCTGTTCTGTTGCTTTTGTGCGAGATCCAGGGCCGTTTCCAGGTCCTTCTTGGCTTCGTCAAAACGTCCGACCAAAGCCAGCGTGTTTGCACGGCCGCTCAGGATCTCGACCAGCCAGAAGCTCCGGTCCTCGATCTGCTGAAATATCTTGAGAGCTTCCTCCTTCGCGTCCAGCGCCGCTTCGTAACGTCCCTGATATTCGAAAAGCGTGCCCATCCCGTAGGATGCAATTGCGACCCCCCGCCTGTCGTCGGCGCCGCGCCAAAGCTCGATCGACCGCATGTAGCCCGCCAGCGCCTGATCGTACTGTCCCATTTTTGTCGCGATATCCGCCAGGTCGTAGACTGCGGTTGCGATGTCCGCGGGGATCTTGGATTTCTCACTCAGCTGGAGGGCGCGTTCAAAATACGTCCGCGCATCCTCGTACTGTCCTTTCGAAAGATAGATGTTGCCGATGTTGCTCAGACATAATGCCACGTAGTTTTCGTTGCCGACCTCGACCTGTAACTGAAGGGACTCTTTGTAAAGCTTCAGCGCCTCGTCGTACTGACCCCGATTCTGGTAGAAGGCGCCGAGATCGATCAGCGTGTTGCCGACCCCTTGGCTGTCTCCGATTTCGCGTCGAAGCTTGAGCGCTTCCTGGTAGCTTGCCAATGCCTCGGCCTTCTGCCCCAACTGTGCTTCCACCTGGGCGACCTCGCTGAGGCTCGCAGCCAGTCCTCTCGTGTCGCCGCGCTCGCGCTTGATAGTGAGGGATTCCCGGTAATAGCGCAAAGCGTCCTCCGGTTTGTGAAGGCGCTTATAGGCGACTCCGATCGCGTTCAGAATGTTTGCCTTTGCCTCCTGGTTGTCCAGCTCAATGGCGAGACTGAGGGCACGAGTCAGGGGAACGAGCGAAGCCTGTGGGTTCTTGCGCTTGATCTCGACCCTGCCGACAGCCCAAAGAGCGTCCACGTAGTTGGGGTCGCCCTCCAACGCTTTGACAAAGTGATCGCGCGCGGCATCAAACTTACCCTTGGATTCATACAGCCCGGCCAGATCGAAATGGATCTGAGAATCCGCGGGCAGGGCCCTGGTCAGGTTTTCATAGGACTCGATGGCCTTGTCCAGATCGTTTACGATGCGGGCGTGGTTGGCAAGGATCAGGAATCTCTCCTGCTCGGGGAGGTTCTCACTCAGGCGCACGGCCTCTCGTGAAGCCTGTTCCGCTTCGCGCGTATGCCCGAGCGTGGAATGGGTTTGCCCCAGTTTTGAATAGGCGATGGCGAAGCTGGGGTCTTCCCTGGTCGAAGCCTCGAAGTGTTTCAGAGCTTCGGAATGGTTGCCGAGGCGAGCCAGCTGCAGTCCTTCGTTGTACTCTCGAAGGGCGGTGAGGGACTTTGAGGAAGGCTGAAGCGGCCTCGCCTGCAACTCTCCAACGACCTCGGCAGAGAGAGCGAGGTTCTGCTGCACGGAGAGTGCCAGCCCGCGGATAGCCGCTATCAACTCTTTTTCGCCAGGAGCTTCGGCTTTCAGGAAAGTCGAGCGCTGGCCCTTTGGGTCCTCGATGGTGGCATCTATAAGAATGCGGTCGCCGGCTTTCACATATTGCCCCGTCAGCAGCCTGTCGGCGCCGGTGAATTCCGCCAGGCGCCCCAGCGTAGCGGAATCGAAGTCCGTGTTGTCAGACAATCGTAAATCTTTGAAGATCTGATGAAGGCGATCGGAAGAAACAGATCGCAGGTATGGAGACTGTCCTATGTCGGTCCGTAACATCTCTGCGAGGCTTCGTCCGAGCCACTCCAGCGCCGGATCGCTCGAGGCGTTCCGGAACGGTAGGATCGCAAGAGCGACAGGCTTGGCGGAAGCGCTCTGTTTCCGGGACTGCTGGAAAAATACCCGGTCGATCGACAGGTAGCCGCCAAGCGATAGGAACAGGGTCGCGGTTGCCGCGATCGCCCAGCGGCGACCCGGGAGATGCGTTGAAAGGATAGCCCGCGCGCGGGAGGCGTGTTTTCCCTCGAGATCGTTAAGAACCTCGCGTGCATTCTGGTAGCGCTGCGAGGGCTCCCGCTCCAGGCAGCGCAATATGATGCGGGCCAAATAGTCGGGCAGATCAGGGTTGACCAGCTTAGGATTCTTTGCCGGCTCCTTGAGGAACAGCGCTTTGAGCGTAGATTCACCGATGAAAGGCACCTCGCCCGTTACCATCTCATAGAGGATCACCCCGAGCGCATAGAGGTCGCTGCGATGGTCCAGAGGCCCCCCTTCAACTTGCTCGGGCGACATGTAGCCCGGCGTGCCGAGGAACTGGCCGGCGTATGTGATGCCGGCGCCACCTGCTTTGAGCGATTTGGCGAGGCCGAAGTCAGAAACGTAGGCGGTGCCTTCCCGGTCGATCAGCACGTTCTGGGGCTTCAGATCGCGGTGCATGACTCCTGCGGCGTGAGCGGCTTCCAGGGCCTCGCAGAGTTGACGGGCGATCGCGATACTCCGGTCGACCGGCAATCGCCCTTCCCTTTTCAAGTGCTGGTGCAGGTCCTCGCCCTCGATATAAGCCATCGAGATGAACTTGATGCCTTCGACGTCGCCTAAATCATGGATCCGCAGGATGTTTTTGTGGGAAATCTTGCTGGCCAGCAGCAATTCTTGTTTGAAGCGCTGCATCGTCTCGGGATCAGCCATCAAATTTGGGCGGACCAGCTTGAGCGCAACCGTCCGATCGAGCTCCTTGTCGTGTGCCTTGTATACCGCGCCCATGCCTCCCTGGCCGAGCCTCGATTGAATGCGGTAGCGCGGGCCGAACTCCGCGCCCGGCTCCAGAGCGAGAAGATTGCCGGAAGCGGAGCGCCAGGATCCTTGGGGGGCGGAAACAGCGCCGGCCCTGACCGTGGCCTCGAGGCCGTCATCGGACAAGCTCAGGATTCTCCCGCATCGCTTGCACCTGGCGGCGCTATCGGAGTTTTCAGTATGGCAATGCGGACAGTTCATGAAAGAACACCCTCGCGCGCAAACAGGCGAGACTCCCGGATCTGCCCGTAATGTCGCTTGAACCATTGGAAATATTATAGGGTTTGAGAGGCTTCCTGCAAGGAAATCAAGAGGCTAAGGTCTGAGAAGGAGTGAGACAATCCAGCCGGACCGTAGGGTCAGGCGCTGCGTGGTTGACCGCCGAGCAATGGTCCACTTGAACGAGGCGGCATACGGCCCTGCGGTATGTCGATTTTTTAGTGGTGGCCTGAAGCTTACGGTAAGTAGGCCGGGAACCTTGTATTGACTTTGCGTCTGACTATTTTTAGAATGTCAGTCATGTCGACTAAGGGCCGGGCAAAGAAGTTGCTGGAACGCCGCTACACGCTTGCCTCCGGTCTCCCTCCCTTTCAGCAAATCGTTCGCGGCAGCCTGGTGACTCGATACCGCCGGTGCGGGAAACCTACGTGCCATTGCGTGAACACGGAGGGGCATGGGCCGGCTCACTACCTTGTCGTGACCCTCAAGCCTGGTAAGACCGAGCAGATTTTTCTGTCAGAAGAAATGCTGCCGGTGGTTCGCCGATACCTGGAGAACTACAGCCGCTGGTGGGGCGCACTTGAGAAGGTGTCGGAGGTTAACCGCCGTCTGCTACGAATGCGGGTAGCGGGTCTGGCAGAAGAGGCTCCGGCAAGCAAGTCCGGACGGCCCACGTAAAGAATCCGGGGCGGAGGTACGCAGACACGGCTGCTGTCCGAATCGCAGATTTTTAGATTTTTTTAAATCCAGACTTGACAAGTACGAAGTCAGTTCGTATTATTTGCGATTACCTAGATCTTTGAAAACTAGATAGTGCGTGCAGAAAATCATTCCTTTGAAAGAACCCAGAAACACCTAAAAACCTGAATCAACGGATTCGGGACTCTTCGAGTTAATTGGAGAGTTTGATCCTGGCTCAGAATCAACGCTGGCGGCGTGCGTAACACATGCAAGTCGAACACGAAAGTGGGGGCAACTCCACAAGTAGAGTGGCAGACGGGTGAGTAACACGTGAACAACCTACCCTCGAGTGGGGAATAACCCCGCGAAAGCGGGGCTAATACCGCATAAGATCCCTGGGGCGCATGTCCTGGGGATCAAAGGCTTCGGTCGCTTGAGGAGGGGTTCGCGTCTGATTAGCTAGTTGGTGAGGTAACGGCCCACCAAGGCGACGATCAGTAGCCGGCCTGAGAGGGCGTACGGCCACACTGGAACTGGGACACGGTCCAGACTCCTACGGGAGGCAGCAGTGGGGAATTTTGCGCAATGGGCGAAAGCCTGACGCAGCAACGCCGCGTGGAGGATGAAGGCCTTCGGGTCGTAAACTCCTGTCAGGGGGGACGAAATGTTCTGCGTAAGCAGGACACGGACTGTACCCCCGGAGGAAGCCACGGCTAACTCCGTGCCAGCAGCCGCGGTAATACGGAGGTGGCTAGCGTTGTTCGGAATTACTGGGCGTAAAGGGCGCGTAGGCGGCATGGCAAGTCAGATGTGAAAGCCCCGGGCTTAACTTGGGAATTGCATCTGAAACTGCTTTGCTTGAGTCCTGGAGGGGGTAGTGGAATTCCCAGTGTAGCGGTGAAATGCGTAGATATTGGGAGGAACACCGGTGGCGAAGGCGGCTACCTGGACAGTGACTGACGCTGAGGCGCGAAAGCTAGGGGAGCGAACGGGATTAGATACCCCGGTAGTCCTAGCCCTAAACGATGGGCACTTGGTGTCGGGGGTATTGAGTCCCCCGGTGCCGGAGTTAACACGTTAAGTGCCCCGCCTGGGGAGTACGGTCGCAAGACTGAAACTCAAAGGAATTGACGGGGGCCCGCACAAGCGGTGGAGCATGTGGTTCAATTCGACGCAACGCGAAGAACCTTACCGGGGCTCGAACGGTAACTGCTACTCCTGGAAACAGGGGGTTCTCTTCGGAGACGGTTATCGAGGTGCTGCATGGCTGTCGTCAGCTCGTGTCGTGAGATGTTGGGTTAAGTCCCGCAACGAGCGCAACCCTTACCCTTAGTTGCCATCAGGTAACGCTGGGCACCCTAAGGGAACCGCCCCGGAAAACGGGGAGGAAGGTGGGGATGACGTCAAGTCCTCATGGCCCTTACGTCCCGGGCTACACACGTGCTACAATGGCCGGCACAGAGGGTCGCCAACCCGCGAGGGGGAGCTAATCCCAAAAAGCCGGTCTCAGTTCGGATTGCAGTCTGCAACTCGACTGCATGAAGTCGGAATCGCTAGTAATCGCGGATCAGAACGCCGCGGTGAATACGTTCCCGGGCCTTGTACACACCGCCCGTCACATCACGAAAGTGGGTTGTACTAGAAATCGCTGGGCCAACCGCAAGGAGGCAGGCGCTTAAGGTATGATCCATGATTGGGGTGAAGTCGTAACAAGGTAGCTGTAGGAGAACCTGTGGCTGGATCACCTCCTTTCTAAAGGATTCTGAGCTTCCAAAGCCGATGGTTTTGCGAAGCTCCAGAGTGGTTTTCCCAGCACGCCTATCTAGTTTCCAGAGATCTAGGTTTGCAAGGCATTTTGTGAGACTACGGCTATATGGTCGCTGAACGAAATTCTTCGAGCTTCTTGGCCCCGCGTCTCTTTGGCGTCAATTGCGGGGTTTGGCCGGGAGATGGGCCTATAGCTCAGTTGGCTAGAGCGCACCCCTGATAAGGGTGAGGTCGGTAGTTCGACTCTACCTAGGCCCACCAGCGATTTGGGGGGGTATAGCTCAGCTGGAAGAGCACCTGCTTTGCAAGCAGGGGGTCAGCGGTTCGAGCCCGCTTACCTCCACCAGCCGCGCCTGAAATCAAGGGCTTCGACCGGAGTCTTTGATTTCCGGCACAGGCCGGATCTAGCGATCTTTGACAATCTGGTTACGACGGGTAAAAAAAAGAGTGGACCATTGGATTTGCGTCCGGAGGAAATTCCTCTTGGGAATTTCAAGCGGAGTAAATTTTATGGTCAAGCTACTAAGGGCATGCGGTGGATGCCTTGGCGAAGGAAGGCGATGAAGGACGTGGTAAGCTGCGATAAGCCTCGGGTAGCCGCAAACGGGCTATGACCTGGGGATTTCCGAATCCTTCAAAGGGATCCTGAGTAATTTCGGGATATCCGCTCCTGAGTAAAGTAGGGAGCGAGAAGCGAACCCGGGGAAGTGAACCATCTCAGTACCCGGAGGAAAAGAAAACAACAGTGATTCCCCCAGTAGCGGCGAGCGAAGAGGGAAGAGCCCAAACCCCGTACATGTTCAAGCCTGCAAGCGTTGTGTATGGGGGGTAGCGGGATGTCGCCGGACGGACTTGCAGGTCTGTCGGAAAGTTACCAATCCGATTCATAGCCAAAGAGTCCTGGAAAGGCTCACCATAGACGGTGACAGTCCGGTAGGCGAAATGAAGCGGACTTTCTGGGCGGCACACCCAAGTACCACGGGACACGTGGAATCCTGTGGGAATCCGGGAGGACCATCTCCCAAGGCTAAATACTATCCTTCGACCGATAGTGAACCAGTACCGTGAGGGAAAGGTGAAAAGAACTCCTGCTAGGAGAGTGAAATAGTACCTGAAACCGCATGCTTACAAGCAGTGGGAGGCCAAGGCTCGGTCTTCGGATCGGGTACAGCTGACCGCGTGCCTTTTGCATAATGAGCCGGCTAGTTATTCTATGCAGCAAGGTTAAGCCGCAAGGTGAAGCCGTAGCGAAAGCGAGTCCGAATAGGGCGATTCAGTTGCATGGAATAGACGCGAAGCTGAGTGATCTACCCTTGGCCAGGATGAAAGTAGGGTAACACCTACCGGAGGTCCGAACCAGTGTTGGTTGAAAACAGCTTGGATGAGCTGAGGGTAGGGGTGAAAGGCTAATCAAACTCAGTTATAGCTCGTTCTCCCCGAAATAGCTTTAGGGCTAGCCTTGAGACTTTCAATCCCGGTGGTAGAGAGCTGAATGGACTAGGGGCCTTACAGGGTTACCGAATCCAACCAAACTCCGAATGCCGGACATTGTGATCTCAGGAGTCAGACTGTGGGGGCTAAGCTTCATAGTCGAGAGGGAAAGAACCCAGATCACCAGCTAAGGTCCCTAAATGTGGGCTAAGTGGGAAAGGATGTGGAAGCACTCCGACAACCAGGAGGTTGGCTTAGAAGCAGCCATCCTTTAAAGAAAGCGTAACAGCTCACTGGTCAAGTGCTTCCGTGCCGACAATTCAACGGGGCTTAAGCCCACTACCGAAGCTGTGAATTACCTACCGCAAGGTAGTAGTGGTAGGGGAGCATTCCATAGGCCTGCGAAGCCATCCGGCAACGGATAGTGGAGGCATTGGAAGAGACCCTGCCGGCATAAGTAGCGATAATCGCGGTGAAAACCCGCGACGCCGAAAATCTAAGGTTTCCTGGGGAAGGTTAATCCGCCCAGGGTCAGTCGGGCCCTAAGCCGAGGCCGAAAGACGTAGGCGATGGGAATGCCGTCAACATTCGGCAACCACCCGTGTGGCGTTACCAGCGATGGGGTGACGCGGAAGGATAGGCTGTCCCTCCGATTGGAAGTGGAGGGCCAAGCTCGTAGGAGGTCTGGCCAGGCAAATCCAGCTGGACATTAACTCCGAGAAGCGACGGGGGCCGTAAGGCTAAAACCAGCCGACTCCATGCTGCCAAGAAAAACCTCTAGCGAGTCACACAGGTGACCGTACCGTAAACCGACACAGGTAGATGAGGAGAGAATCCTAAGGCGCTTGAGAGAACACTCGTTCAGGAACTCGGCAAACTAGCTCCGTAACTTCGGGAGAAGGAGTGCCCACGCTAGGTGTAGTCTCTCGCAGATGAAGCCGAAGTGGGCTGCAGCGAATAGCGTCAGGCGACTGTTTACTAAAAACACAGCACTCTGCAAAGACAAAAAATCGATGTATAGGGTGTGACGCCTGCCCGGTGCCGGAAGGTTAAAAGGAGGGGTCATTCCCGAGCAATCGGGAAGAAGCTCTGAATTGAAGCCCCGGTGAACGGCGGCCGTAACTATAACGGTCCTAAGGTAGCGAAATTCCTTGTCGGGTAAGTTCCGACCTGCACGAATGGCGTAACGATCTGACGACTGTCTTAACGAGTGACTCAGCGAATTTGTAATACCGGTGAAGATGCCGGTTACCCGCCACTAGACGGAAAGACCCCGTGCACCTTTACTACACTTTAGCAATGTATCCCGGTGCGGTATGCGCAGGATAGGTGGGAGGCTTTGAACTGTGGGTCTCGGCCTGCAGGGAGCCGACGGTGAGATACCACTCTTATTGTACTGAGATACTAACCTCCGCTCGTTATCCGGGCGAGGGACATTGCTTGACGGGTAGTTTGACTGGGGCGGTCGCCTCCTAAACTGTAACGGAGGCGCTCGAAGGTGTGCTCAGGCTGTTTGGAAATCAGCCGTGGAGTGTAAAGGCATAAGCACGCTTGACTGCGAGACATACAAGTCGAGCAGGTGGGAAACCAGGACTTAGTGATCCGGTGGTTCTGTATGGAAGGGCCATCGCTCAACGGATAAAAGGTACGCCGGGGATAACAGGCTGATCTTGCCCAAGAGTTCATATCGACGGCAAGGTTTGGCACCTCGATGTCGGCTCATCGCATCCTGGAGGTGAAGAAGCTTCCAAGGGTTGGGCTGTTCGCCCATTAAAGCGGTACGTGAGCTGGGTTTAGAACGTCGCGAGACAGTTCGGTCCCTATCTGTGGTGGGCGTAGGATATTTGAGGGGAGCTATCCTTAGTACGAGAGGACCGGGATGGACGAACCTCTAGTGCACCAGTTGTCGTGCCAACGGCATAGCTGGATAGCTAAGTTCGGACGGGATAAACGCTGAAAGCATATAAGCGTGAAACCCACCCCGAGATAAGATATCCCTTCCCCTTCGGGGGACTGAAGACCCCTGGAAGACTACCAGGTGATAGGCTGGGTGTGGAAGTGCGGCAACGTACGAAGCTTACCAGTACTAATCGGTCGTGAGGCTTGACCATAAAATTTACCCCTTTTGAAAATCCGAGAGGAAAACGCACGACGGCACTCTGAACCCGGTCGTAACCAGAGATTTTTTGAGTTTCCGGTGGCTTTGGCGGAGGGGTTACACCCGTTCCCATCCCGAACACGGAAGTTAAGCCCTCCAGCGCCGATGGTACTGCGTTGGCAACGACGTGGGAGAGTAGGTCGTCGCCGGGATTTAATGATGCGAAAGCCCCAGCGTCCGCGCTGGGGCTTTCGCTTTTTATCCGGCCCTTCGCATCGATGTGCCGTAGGGGCAGCCCGGCCCGATCGCCGGTTTGGAGGTTCAGCCTTCAGGCTGCAGGGCGCGAGCAGGCTAAAGCCTGAACTTCGAAGACGTATCATCGCCTCCTGATTGCTAGGTCCTCTTGGTGGCCACAAAGTTCACAAGAATAGTTCGCTCGCGGCCACGCCGAAGTTTCGGCGGGCCACTCTCTACCGATACATGCAAAGCGCAGTAATCGTTTTCGTGGAATTCGTGGCGGTTTTGCTGGCCACGAATTCCACGAATTAACACGAATTAGTTTCTCCGCCTTCCTGGGTCAGTTCACGGCAGCGTGAATCGACTCCCACTTTCTAATTGCACCCTCTCGCGGGGAGCGGAGAATGCCAGCACGCTTCGGATTGCCCCGATCTTGCCAGATCCCCTAAAGAAGAGTGTAAACAGCCGCAGAACGACTCTGCCTGTTACCGAGCAGATTCTTAAAAACTCAGCTCCGATTGCCGATATAGCAACGTTGAGACATCTCTATTGCAGAGTGTATCGATTCAGGCGACCGCTTGTGGCGAAACGACCTGGTAACGCGTCAATGGATTCTAATCCAGAGAAGCGGAATCCTGCCCAGTCATTCACGGGCGAGACGCCCGTGCCACGGGCCTGACGCAAATTTGACCGATGCGCAGCTCGTATTCGGCGCGCGAATGGAACCGAGTAACTTAACTTACCGCTCGCGGACGTGCCGGCGCTCGGGACGTCGTCGGGCCAGTCCCTGCCATGATCATAAAGATCTTGTGGACCTCCCGTGACTGGGCGGCGGCGGTGGCTCAGATGCCGGTTCAAGGGTCGCTGCCGTGCCGTACGGTGCTGGTGCCGCGAGGGCGCGTCGCGCACGTCCTGCGGCGGAAGTTGATCCGCGCCGGACGCAGCGACGCGCTCGCCGGTACGCGTTTCGTGCTCGCACCCGCGGCGGCGGTCGAGGTGCTCCGCGCTGCGGACCTCTTTTTCAAACCCGGTGAAGACGCCCTCCGCACGGCCAGGCTGTCTGCGCTCTTTCGCTCGGATCTGCGGCTCATCCATTTCTCCCTCGATCTGCTGCGCTCCACGCCAGGTTGGGATGAGGCCTTCGCGCACTCTATCTCCGACCTTGAAGGAGCCGCGCTCCGTCCGGAAGACCTCGAAGCCGCCGGCACGTCGGAGCAACTGCGGGATGTAGCCGCCATCTGGCGCGCGCTCGACCAGTCGGCCCGGCGCTCGTGGACGATCCAGCGCGTATATGTCGAGGCCGCCGCCGCGCTCGAGCGCCGCCCGGAGGCCTGGCCGTTCCAGGGCCCGGTGCTCGCCTTTGCAGCCGGCGGCCTCACCGCCGCCGAGGCGCGATTTCTGCGTGCCATTCCGCAGGGAACGATCGGACTGTTGGCGGCGCGACCAGCGCGCAAACGTTATCTCGACA
>QHZE01000130.1 GCA_003225335.1 Acidobacteriota bacterium | reverse complement strand
TAGGAAATCTGACGAATCTATACTGGCTCGACCTCAGCGGGAACCAGCTCAGCGGGGCCATTCCGACCCAGCTTGGCAATCTCACGAATCTGAGCTCCCTCTCTCTCGGCGTGAATCAGCTCAGTGGGAGGATCCCGGCCGAGCTTGCAAATCTGAAAAAGCTGCAGATTCTCATGCTTGGTTCCAACCAGGTCAGCGGGAGCATCCCAGCCGAGCTTGGAAACCTGATAAGTCTGAAAGACCTGGACCTCTTTTCCAACCAGCTCACCGGAAGCATCCCTCCCGAGCTTGGCAATCTGACGCACCTGGAGTGCCTCGCGCTCTTTTCCAATCGGCTCACCGGGCGGATCCCTGCCCAGCTTGGCAATCTGATAAAGCTGAGCTATTTGAACATCCGCTTCAACGCGTTGTACACGGATGACAGCAGCCTGGTCAGTTTTTTGAATTCAAAGTCCAGGCGCCTTTTTCCTGGCCCTGGTTGGCAAGAAACACAGACTGTTGCGCCTGCGGGCTTAGCCGCCCGCCCACAGTCGGCCTCCTCGATAGAAGTCTCCTGGACCCCCATCGCGTACTCCTCTGATCCGGGAAGGTATATAGTTCTCCAGAGCACATTGAGAGGCGGTGCCTACAGTCCTGCCGGATCGACTGCGGATAAGACGGTATCCTCCCTCACGGTCACAGGACTGAGACCCTCCACGACATACTATTTTGTGGTTCAGACTGTTACTGACCCGCACACGAACAATCGGAATACGGTTGCAAGCGAGTACAGTTCTGAAGTGTCCGCGGCAACCTACTAATCCCGTGCCCAAAACGATCAGCAGCCTCGACTCTTCGAGCGCAACGGCCGGTGCTCCGGCTTTTACCCTCGTGGTCAACGGCACAAACTTCGTCAGCGGGTCGAAGGTGCAGTGGAATGGGTCTGCCAGAAGGACGACCTTCGTGAGCGCCATCCAGCTCACGGCGTCAATCTCGGGAGCCGACATTGCGTCGACGGGCTCGGCAAGTGTGACGGTTGTCAATGCCTTACCGGGCGGCGGCCCGTCGAACTCCCTTAAATTCACGAAGCAATAGGAATTTGCTTCAACGTGCCGGTGCGTATTCCGAGTCAACACGAACAGCAAGTCCAATTGATCGTGAACAGTCGTTCCAGACGATGGTCAAAAGGATTCCGATGCGATGGCGAACACTTTTCGAGCCCATTGGAATACGATCATGGACATCTTGTTCAGGATCGTGAAATCGGGGTTTGTGTGTCGGCTAACCGGTGTGGGAATCCTTGGCTAGCGGCATTCTGCTTCCACAGCTCGCCGAAATCCAATCTTCTGATAGGCAACGCCGTGGCCCACGAGATAGGGCACCAGTTGCTGCTTCGCGATTGCGCCGAAGAGTCGAGGCTGCTGCCGCGGTCCGGACATGGTTCCGCGGGCAGACTCCGGAAGGTCCTTTGAACCCTACATTCCGCACCACCCACCGGAAAGGACCCGGAGCTATGAATTGCATGAGGTGCTGTTCTCCCTCAACATTGGATTTGCCATCACATTTTCTCTGCTGTTTATCACTGAACATCCTGGGCGAGGGCTCGAGATCATCTCCGTTGGTCTGATTTTCCTGGTGGCGGTATGCGCTTTCCTCTTCCTGCGTCTTGTGGGGCGGACTGCTTACGCGCGGGCCGTAGTGCCTCCACACGGCCCGCCGGAAGAAATCGTCCAGCCTTTTCTAAAATGGATGCACGGGGGAAGCGGCGAACCACGCGATTATAGCATCCTCGTTGATCTCTGAGATTAGGCGAAGCTCAATTCCCATAAAACCGCGCGTTCTCGTTTGTCTTCCGCTCGCTCCCCTGCTCCTCTGCACCCCAGCCCGGCTTTCACGGGGCCTTGATTTATCAGGGGCAGGATGTAATGCTGGCAAAACACGGAGAACATGAAATGCCTAAGAGGCTGTCCGGAATCGCCCTTATTTTGATTCTGATCCTGGCGCTCGGTGGTTTTTCATTCCTGGCGCAGATGTATTTTGACTTGCTCTGGTTCCAGGAACTGGGAAAGACCCGTCTATTCACGACGATACTGTATGCGAAGAGCAGCCTGGGTTCCGCCATGCTGCTACTCTCGTTTCTCTTTCTTTACTTGAACTTGCGGTACGCCAACAGCGCACCGGGCCGGATTCAAATCGGCATTCCTACGCCGGCCGGACAGATCACCGCCTACACTTTTCCGGAAGAGCTGGTGCGCAAAGCCCTGGGCCTGGCGTCGCTTGTGGCCGCTGTTTTTTTTGCCGCGCGGGCGGCGGAGCGATGGGAGATCATGTGGCGCTGGCTCCATGCCGTGAATTTCGGCGTGATCGACCCGATTTTTTCTCGCGACATTGCGTTCTATTTTTTCCACCTGCCCCTGTTCGAAGAGATCGTACGGCTCGGCCTGGTTTTGTGCTTTCTCGCGGTGGCAGGAGCCCTGGTTCTGTATCATTTCAAGGGGATGCTCAGTTTCGGGAGGTTGCGAACGTTCGGCGGGAGAGGGCGGGTTCGGACGCACGTCTCGCTCCTCGCGGCGCTCGGATTTTTGCTGCTTGCGGGCGATGCCTTCGTGGACCGGTACCAGATCCTCTTTTCCACGCACGGTCCGATGTACGGGGCGACCTACTCGGACATCAACGGGCGGCTCCCTCTGCTGAACATGCTGGCTCTTTCAGCCCTGGCAGGTTCGATACTGTGGATCTACAACGCGTTCGCGTCTCACAGCCGGGGAGCCATTGTGGCTGCCGCGCTCTATCTGATCATGATGCTTGCGGCAAGCGTCTATCCGGAAATTTTGCAGCGCTTCGTTGTGGCTCCAGACGAGCTTGGAAAGGAGTCCCCGCAGATCCAGCACAACATCGAGGCGACGATTCGCGCTTACGGGCTGGAACGGGTTCAGGAGCGACACCTGTCGGGGGACAGAGCGCTGACGCCGGAAGACATCAAAAGCAATGCGGCCACCATCCAGAACATTCGCCTGTGGGATCATGAGCCCCTTCTGGACACCTTCAGCCAGATCCAGGAAATCCGAACCTACTACGACTTCGCCACGGTCGATAACGACCGTTACATCGTCGACGGGCAGGCGCAGCAGATCATGCTATCGGCGCGGGAATTGAACTCTGCCAGCTTGCCGGACCGCAAGTGGATCAACGAACATCTGCAGTTCACTCACGGTTACGGACTGACCCTTGGACCCGTGAATCGCGTAACCAGCGAAGGACTCCCGGTCTTGTTCGTGCAGGATATCCCTCCCCGTTCCACCCATCGGGCTTTCAAGGTCGACCGGCCTGAGATCTATTACGGAGAACTGACTCGCGGCTATGTGATCGTCAAGACCGGGGAGAAGGAGTTCGACTACCCGGCGGGCGAAGAGAATGTCTTCACGACATATGAAGGCTCCGGGGGCGTGCCCGTGCATTCTTTCTTCAGGAAGCTTCTCTTCGCCGTGTATTTCAGAGATCCGAATATCGTCCTCTCGCCGCTTCTGAAGCCCGAGAGCCGCTTCCTTTACTTTCGCGACATTCATACGCGAGTCCAACGGATCGCGCCCTTCTTGCGCTTCGACCGGGACCCCTACCTTGTGATTTCGGGAGGGAAACTCTTCTGGATTCAGGATGCGTACACGTCAGGGAATCGATACCCGTATTCTTTCCCGACTCGGGGGCTTTTCAACTACATCCGCAACTCGGTCAAGATCATCGTCGACGCCTACAACGGAACGACGGAGCTTTACGTGGCGGATCCTCAGGACCCGCTGATTCAAGTGTACGAGGGGATCTTTCCCGGGGTCTTTCGGCCGCTGTCGGAGATCGCGCCCGACTTGAGGCAGCACCTGCGCTATCCCGAAGACATATTCTCGATTCAAGCCTATATCTACTCCGTGTACCACATGACAAACGCCCAGATCTTTTACAACAAGGAAGACCTGTGGGAAATCCCTCAGTTGGGTCCGGCCGGGGGGGAAACGCCGATGTCGCCGTACTACACGATCATGCGCCTTCCTCAAGGAAAGAACGAGGAGTTCATCCTGATGCTTCCGTTCACGCCTGGGCGCAAAGACAATCTTTCGGCCTGGATGGTGGCACGGAGTGACGGCGAAAACTATGGGCAGCTCGCGGTCTATCGCTTTCCAAAGCAAAAGCTGGTGTACGGCCCCAAGCAGATCGTTGCGCGCATCAATCAGGACGCGGAGATCTCGCGGCAGATCTCGCTCTGGGACCAGAGAGGATCTCAGGTCATCCAGGGAACGCTTCTGGTTATTCCCATCGAAGAAGCGCTGATCTATATCCGGCCGCTCTATCTCAGGGCGGAGAGCGGGAAGATTCCGGAGCTCAAGCGCGTCATCGTCGCTTACGAGAACAAGATCGCGATGGAAGAAACGCTGGACGGATCCCTCGCGCGAATCTTCCAGGGACGGATCCCCACGGGAGCTCCGCCACCGGTTCAGGAAGCCCCGATAGCATCATCCGGCGGGCCTGGGCGGCAGCAGCAGCAACCTGCGCTCAGCCTGATGCGGCAGGCGAAGGAAGTGTACGACCGGGCCATTCAGGCCCAGAGGCAGGGGGACTGGGCGCGGTACGGCGAAGAGATCAAGAAACTGGGCTCGATTCTCGAGGAGATAAGCAAGGGCAATCAGGATAAGGAGTGAGACGATTGACGATTTACAATTGGGGGATTCTGACGCATCGGTCTTGTTCGTAAATCGTAAATCGTAAATCGCCAATAAAACTATGCCAGGCACACAGTCTTTCGACATCACGACAGGTTGCGACCTTCAAGAAGTGGATAACGCCGTCAACCAGGCGACCAAAGAGATCCAGCAGCGCTACGACTTCAAAGGCTTAAAGGTAAGCATCGATTTCCGGAGATCTGAAAACAAGATTGTCCTGCAGGCTCCGGATGATTACAAGCTGAAGGCGATGTGGGATGTGCTGCAGGAGAAAATGATCCGGCGTAAGGTCCCGATTCGCAATCTCCAGCCGGGCAAAGTCATCCCGGCAGCCGGTGGAGCCGTCGAGCAGGAAATTGTTCTGCAGCAGGGGATCCCGACGGAAACAGCGCGCGCTATCGTCAAGTTCATCAAAGAGAAGAAGCTGAAGAAGGTCCAGGCAGAGATTCAGGCCGACCAGGTCCGTGTTTCGTGTCCGTCTCGAGATGAATTGCAAACGGTGATCGCCTTGCTCAGGGAACAGGACTTTGGGGTCGAGCTGAACTTCGGCAATTACCGCGGCGTCTGAGGATGCGCCCCCCGCTTCTTTCACCACAAAGACGCGAAGGCGCAAAGAATCGCGAAGAATTTGTGTGACCGTCACAGAGCAAACAGTTCAGGCGCGGCAAGCTCTGTTAGCACCCACTCAGTGGTGAGCATCTTACCGTCGTAACCTTGCGGTCAAATGACAAATGAACGATGACAAATAGAAGTCAGAAGTCCGGACAACGAACTGACATTTGTCATTTCTTTCTCTGCGGCGAAGAGCGGTTTAGGGGCGGGAGGCGGATTCCAGGGCTCTGACGATGTGGGCGTCGAAGACCGTCACATCGTACGGGTCTCCCTGAACGACTTCCAATTGCTGCTGCCAGTAAGCCGGCGCAGGCGGCGAGGAATCCCAAAAGGTTCTTTTTTTGTAAAGGAGAAACACATCCCAGGCCGTACGTCCGGCAGGGAGACGGAGGGTAGCCGAAAGATCCTCTCCCAGCTTGGGCGTGGGGGTCCAGAAATGCATCGAGTTGGGTGCGGCAAAACGCTGCGCGTTCTCACGGGCCGCCGCTTCGTTGTCGCTTCTTATAAAAGGGCCCCACACGAAATAGGACCGCAGGTTCGGATCGCGGTGCTGGGTCAAGAGCAACTGCATTCCGAGGGCCCCTCGGAGGCATTTCATTCAGGTCGGCGAGAGGACGAAGAGAAGGCGGACGCTGCTGCGGTTGGAGTTGAAGTCCAGTTTAAGGCGTTCGAAGTCGTTGGGCTTGAGAACGCAAAGCGGGTCCGCCGCAAAGGAGAGCGCGGCAGCCGCAGGCAGGAGCAGAGCCGCTGAAAGGAAGTCCCGCCGGTCAATTGCGGATTCTCGATTTCGGATTGCGGATTGCGGATTGCGGATTTTCCGCTTCAATCCGAAATCCGAAATCGAGAATCCGCAATCCGCAATCCGCAATCTGCAATCCATCCGTCCTCCTACCGGAGTGATTCCATGATTTCTTCGAGAGCCCTGCGCGAGGGGCGCACCTTCTCAGCGGGCAGCGTCGCCAGCGGCTCGTCGTGCAGGTTCAGCAACGACAGGAAACCGGGCTTGACCGGATCGACATACAGAAGGCCGGTTAGAAATTCACCCTTGTCGTTGGCCTCCCGGATCGAGCGAAGCGACTGCGCCTTGTTCATGGGGTTGAAGTCGCGCTCCAGCTTTCGCAACACGATGTGGGAGCCGTCGTGCATTTCAACGACCTTGCTGGTTCCTTCGTCGTAATCCACGGTGATCTGTTCGTAGAAGGGAACGAAATTTATTTCGTGCAGGAGCTCTTCGGACTCCTTTGCGTGCTTGTAGCTCTTCGTCGAACCCTCGTGATTGTTGAACGTCACACAGGGGGAGATTACGTCGAGGAAGGCCGTCCCGGAGTGGGCCAGCGCGCCCTCCAGCAATGCCACGAGCTGCTTGGGATCTCCCGCGAAAGAGCGGGCGACATACCCGCACCCCAGTTCAATCGCGATGACGCAGAGATCGACGGCGGGAAGATCGTTCACCACTCCGGTCTTCAGTTTGGATCCCAGATCCGCCGTGGCGGAGAACTGCCCCTTAGTCAGCCCGTAGACACCGTTGTTTTCAACAATGTAAATCATCGGCACATTGCGGCGAATGAGATGGACAAACTGTCCCATACCGATCGACGCGGTGTCGCCATCTCCGCTCACGCCGATGGCTGTAAGGGTGTGGTTGGCCAGCATGGCCCCGGTGCCGATCGACGGCATGCGGCCGTGGACGGCGTTGAACCCATGGGAGCGGGCCAAGAAATAAGCGGGTGTTTTGGACGAACACCCGATGCCGGAAAGCTTGATCAACCTGTAAGGATCGACTCCATACTCATAGAAAGCCTTGATGATCTGGCTGGTGATGGCGTCGTGGCCGCACCCGGGACATAGAGTAGAGTTCTTGCCCTTGTAATCGGGTAACGTAAGGCCGATCCGGTTCACCCCTTTGGGCTTGGGAGCGTCAACAACAGAGGACATACTCAGTCGGTCTCCTTTTCCTGGGCGATTATGGCCCTCGTAATGAAACGAGCATCGATGGGGAATCCGTTATAGTGCCTTACGGATCGCAGCTTTATGGTCATCTCCGGATACTCCAGCCGGAGAAGGTCGCGCATCTGCCCGTCGCGATTCTGCTCCACGACGTAAATCCGCTCGTGTTCCGCGATGAAGGTTTCCACTTCCTCGGTCAACGGCAGTGCGCGCAAACGCAAATAACCCGTTTCGATGCCCTGTTCTTCTCGCAACTGATCACGGCATTCACCGATGGCATGGTGTGTGCTGCCGTAGGCCACAATTCCAATCCTGGCGTCCGGCCCGCTTTCGATCACAGGACGCGGCACGAACCGGCGGGCTGTTTCAAACTTTTTCGCCAGGCGGTCCATGAGTCTCACATATTCCTCCGGACGCTCCGTGTACTCCGCAGCCTCATTGTGGCCGCTGCCCCGGGCGAAGTACGCCGCCAGCGGATGCCTGACTCCCGGGATGGTCCTGTAGGGGATGCCGTCTCCGTCCACGTCCTTGTAGCGCGCAAACTTGCCGATCTTCTCGAGATCCTCCGCCAAGAGCACCTTGCCCCGATCGATCGGGATGTCGGAAGGATATTCAAAAGGATCCGACATCCAGTTATTCATCCCCAGGTCGAGATCGCTCATGCAGAAGACGATCGTCTGAAATTTCTCGGCAAGATTGAACGCTTCCTGGGCAAACCGGAAGCACTCCTCCACTGTTGCCGGAATGAGCAGTATGTGTTTGGTATCGCCGTGACTGAGAAGAAAAGCGGAGAGGATGTCTCCCTGGCTGGTTCGCGTGGGCAGGCCGGTAGAGGGGCCGATGCGCTGGATATCCCAAACGACGGCAGGCACCTCGGCAAAATAGGCCAGGCCCGCAAACTCGGCCATGAGAGAGATTCCGGGTCCGGAGGTTGATGTCATGGCCCGGGCGCCTGCCCAGCCCGCTCCCAGCGCCATCCCGAGCGCGGCCAACTCGTCCTCGGCTTGAACGATAGCGAAGGTGGCCTTACCCGTTTCGGGATCGATGCGGTATTGCTTCATGTAGTCGATCATCTGTTCCACTAGCGAGCTGGAGGGGGTGATCGGGTACCACGTGACGACCGTGCATCCTCCAAACATCGCTCCCAGGCCCGCAGCCGCGTTGCCGTCGATGATGATCTTCCCCCGGGTCTTGTCCATGCGCTCGACGCGGAACGGGTCTGTCTTGACGAGGTTGGCTTTCGCGTAATCGATCCCCAACTGGACGGCTTTGACGTTGTCGTCCGCCGCCTTGGCCTTGGTTTTGAACTACTTTCTTATTGCCTTTTCCACCTCGACGAACGCTACGCCGAGCAGCGTTGCCATCACGCCGACGTAGATCATGTTGGCCAGGAGCTTCCGCAGGCGCACGTCTGTCGTGAGCTGGCCCGTGAGTTTCGAGAATGGAACACCGTAATAGCTGACGTCATCACGAACGCCTTTAAGGCCCAGGCTCTCCTCAGCCAGAAGGGCGCCCCCCTTCTGCACCGTCATCGCATCCTCGCGGGCAGTCTGAGGATTCATTGCCAGCATGAAATCGATTTCGGCCTTGCGCGCGATGTAGCCGAATTTGCTGGCGCGGATGGTAAACCAAGTCGGCAGCCCCGCGATATTGGACGGGAAAAGGTTCTTGCCGCTCACCGGCACGCCCATCTGAAAGATCGAGCGCATGAGCACACTGTTGGCTGACTGACTCCCCGATCCGTTGACGGTGGCAACTTGAACACTGAAATCGTTGACGACCAGTTCTCGCTCGCTGGCGCGTTCGACTTCATCCGCAACGGCCGTTTGTGAGTTGTTCAAGGTTTTCCTTCTCCAAATAGAATCGTTTCAGCACACCTCCCTGGGCCCAGAATTCCAGGCCTGGAGCAGGGCGCAACTCGTGCTAGCGTCATACTCTACCACAAACTTTCCCACGATCCCAAGCACGCAACTTGCTTCGCGCACTTAGCGCCTTCGCGGTGAAAGTGGCCCGGAATTTAACCGCGAAGACGCGAAGTACGCAAACGGAATCGTGAAGGTCTGTCGGTTGGGACTGCGCCGCGCGGAGTTTCTCCGTGGTGAAGTGACAGCACTCGTTGGTAGAATGCCCCGGAGCGCAGGGAAAGGCTGCTAACCATTGATTGAAGTCAACGGGCTGACGAAGATCTACGGTACCTACCCGGCCGTGACGGATCTTTCCTTTCGCGTGGAACCGGGAGAGGTGATGGGGCTGGTCGGCCCAAACGGCGCGGGCAAAACAACGACGTTGCGCTGCATTACCGGCATTATTCCGTCGACGCGCGGCGAGGTCCGCATTTGTGAGTTCGCTCTTCGGAACAATCCTCTGGCTGCCAAACGACGCCTCTCGTTCATGCCGGACGAGCCGCGCCTTTTTGATTACCTCACCGTGATGGAGCATCTGCAGTTTATCACCCGCATCTACGGCGTGGAGAACTGGGAGGAGAAAGTCCATTCACTGGTCGATGAGCTGGATCTGGGGGAGAAGAAGGACAGCCTGCCGGCCGAGCTCTCCCGGGGAATGAAACAGAAGCTGGTGATCGCCTGCGGCCTGCTTCATTCGCCGAAGGCGCTGCTGTTCGACGAGCCTTTGACCGGATTGGATCCGATAGGGATTCGGCATATGAAATCGACCATCCTCAAGCGCGCCGCCGAGGGGGCCGCAATCATCGTTAGTTCTCATTTGCTGCATCTGGTAGAGGAGCTGTGCGACCGGATCCTGATCCTTAAAGAAGGGAAGAAAATCATCCACGGATCCCTCGAAGAGATCTCGCGCAGCCTTCCGGAGCTGCGGGGCGACGCCAGCCTGGAAGAGATCTTCTTCCGCGTGACTGGGCATTCCGGGAATGACCCGAGCGCCAGATGACCGCGGCTTTCGTCTTTTATCTTTATTGCTCCCTCAAGAACCGGATACGCACCCGTGTGCAGCGGCTCCGCCAACCGAGATACCTGATCTCTTTGGTGGCCGGCCTGCTGTACCTTTACCTGGTCTTTTTCCGGCAGTTCCTCTCGCGTGATGGAATGAGAGTCCTGAGGAATCCTTCGGCACGCGCCGAGCCCGACCTGCTGCCCTTGATGGAGACAGGCATTGCGCTGCTGCTCTTTGGGATTGTGCTGCTCCCCTGGATATTTCCACGCAGGAATCCAGGGATTTCTTTTACCGAGGCCGAGATCCAGTTCCTCTTTCCAGCGCCCATCACCCGCCGCGCTCTGCTTCACTTTCGCCTGGTCAAAAGCCAGCTGGCAATCCTCTTCGGCGTATTGATTTCATTTCTGATCTTTGGGCGCGGGCGAAGTTTCTCGCACCCTTTCTATTTTCTTGTGGATCTCTGGATGGTTTACTCCTTTCTGGCCTTCTACCGTATGGGAACAGCTCTTGTCCAAACCAGTCTCGCAGAGCACGGAGCCACCGGGATCCGGCGGCATCTCTGGGTTCTTGTTCTTGTCGCCGGCGCAGTTTTCTCTGTCTTTGTGTGGCTTCGTTGGTTTGTTCCCTCGTTGCCGCCGCGGAAAGGTCTGACGCCTGAGAGTATTGTCGCCTGGATATCGGAGCTCGCGCGGTCAGGTCCTGCGTTTTACATTCTCCTTCCTTTCCGGGCTCTTGTCAGGCCGGCGCTCGCCCCGGAGCCGGTTTCGTTTCTTCTGAGCCTGATACCGGCGTTGCTCCTCGTTTTGCTCTGTTATGCATGGGTGCTCCGCAGTGATGTCAGCTTTGAAGAAGCCTCGCTGGAACGCGCTGAGAGAATGGCGCGGCGCATTGAGGCGGCTGGCAAGGGCGGGCCCCTTCTGTTTGCCGCCGCTAGAGTCCGGCGTCCCCCGTTTGACCTCGCGCCGGGCGGCCCGGCATTCCTCGCGATTTTCTGGAAGAATCTGATAGGCGCGGGTCGTTTCGGCTTCGGCCGCGTTCTTTCTGTCGTCTTGATTGCTGCAACGGGGGTATTGTTTTCCCTTGTGTCGGTGAGCGCGCCAAACCGCGAGATGTTAGCTGTCGTTGTCGGCTCCGCGGCTGTTGGGATTGCCAGCTTCCTGGTCGTGTTCGGACCCGTGGTTCAGCGCGACGATCTGCGTGTGGATCTGCAGTATGTGGATCTTATCAAGACCTATCCGCTTCCGGGCTGGGCCGTCGTTCTTGGTGAGATCCTGACGCCGGCACTTATACTGACCGGCCAGCAGTGCGGCCTGGTTCTCGTCGCCCTGTCCGTCCTTCCGCCGGTGGATGAGTATCTGTCCTCGTTGTATCAGCGCGCGATGTATGCTCTGGGCGCTTTTATTCTGATTCCTTGCCTGAGTCTGATCGGGGTTCTGATTCAGAATGCCGCGGCTCTGCTGGTGCCGGGCTGGGTGGCTTTGGGAAAGGCGCAGCCGCAGGGGATCGAAGCTATGGGACAGCGAATGATCACGATGATAGCCAGTCTCGTCGTGCTTCTGTTTGCTGTGATTCCGGGCGCCGCCGTGTTTGGCTTCGCGTTTCTTACGGGGTACTGGCTGCTGGGTCCGGCCATGGTTCCGCTGGCCGCCCTGCCGGCGGCGGGGGGTTTGCTGCTGGAAGCGGCTGTGATCGTTGCCTGGCTGGGGCGCCTGTTCGAGAAATTTGACGCCTCTCTCGAGCTGAGAGAGACAGACTGAGCTGCTTGACCGAAGCTTGACCGCCAAGACGCAAAGACGCGAAGAATCGCCAAGATGGGGTCACCACCCGCCGGCTGCTCGCACGGACCCGGCTGACGGCCGGCGGGCCGTTGCTGCCTGAAATCGCACTGACTCTGCACCCAAAGAAAAAGTCTTTAGCTGATGTTAGGTTTGGTCCGGGAGGATAGGCAAAACATGCCCTCTCACAGGGCGTCCGGAATGATGAGGGGAATGACCCCGCGGCCATGCTTTCGATAGATCCTGAAATCCGTGTCCAATGTGAGGACTGCGCTCTGATCGAAGCGTTCGGCCATGCGCACAAGGCAGGCATCGGCGACGGCTATCGGAACATCGGAATACTTCTTCAGCAACGCTGCAACCGGAACAATATGATCGGACAATTGAAAGCTGATGGTGACGATCTGCCTCCGAAGCAATTCAAACACCGCACGCTTTGCGCCGGGCACACGGTTAAGTAGAAAGCAGGTTTCGGATATCACGCTTTCACACGTGAGGAAGGGGGGCTGGACCTGTGTCCATAACGGCTTCACCCATGCGTGATAAGCGTCGTTGTAATCGAGCGAGGCGACGAGCGGGCCAGTATCCAGTAATACCTGCCGCATCACCGGCCGTACCCCCGCATATATTTGCGGCTGGTTGAAAGATCGCGCGGACCTCGAAACTTGCCTATCAGATCTTTTGCCAGATCATATGCAGACACTGCCGGCTTCTTTTGGCCGTTCTCAAAAAACGCCACCAGCGCTTCACGCGCGATTTCGGATTTCGTCTTACCTCTTTCTTCGGCAATGGCCTCCAGCATGGCGTCCATCTCTTCCGGTAGTTTGAGCGATATCGTTTTCATCCTGTGACTCCTGGTAATACCAGCATGCAGGGAGTGTAATACAGAACCAAAACACAAATCAAGATACCGGCGTTTGATATGACTTCCCTGTTCCAGAGGACGAAGGGGCGGAGGGGCAGAGGAGCGGAGGAGCAGAGCGGCGGAGGAGCTAAGGCTTCTTCAGTCTTCCCCTTTGCCCCTTGACCCCTGAAGTTCGCGAGCTAAACTCGATATTGCGCGTCTGGTATATGAAGGAGCGAATGATGCGTACCGTCTTACGAGTCATTGCAGTCATGGTTTTCTGCGTGGCCGGCCTCGCGACCGGACGGCGCGACACGGCGCTCGCGGCCGTCACCATTCAACTCGAGCCGGTCGTCACTGCGGGTCTGGATCGCCCCCTCTACGTGACGCATGCGCACGACGGAAGCAACCGGCTATTCATCGTCGAGCAACCCGGGAGGATAAAAGTCTTACAGCCGGGAGCGACGTCCGCCGCGACGTTTCTGGACATCACCTCTCTCGTGCTGTCGGGCGGAGAACGGGGGCTCCTCGGGCTGGCCTTTCACCCGCAGTTTCCCACAAACGGGCGTTTCTTTGTGGACTACACGCGGCGTCCGGACGGCGCCACCGTGGTTGCCGAGTACGGCGTTTCCAGCTCCGATCCGAATGTCGCGGACCCGCGCGAGACCGTTCTTCTCACGATCCCGCAGCCTTTTGAGAATCACAATGGAGGCATGATCGCGTTTGGCCCGGACGGTTTCCTCTACATCGGAATGGGGGACGGGGGCTCCGCCAATGACCCTGGGAACCGCGCGCAGAACATCGACGAACTCCTGGGCAAGATTCTCCGCATCGATGTGGACAGGCCGGAGAGTTCTTCAAAGAGGTATTCCTCGCCTCCCGACAATCCCTTTTCCGGCTCGATCCCCGGACGGGACGAAATCTTTGCCCTGGGCCTGCGCAACCCCTGGCGTTTTTCCTTCGACCGCTCAACGGGGCAGATCTACGCGGGCGACGTCGGACAGAACGCGATCGAGGAGATCGACATCATCGCGCGGGGCGGTAATTACGGCTGGCGCGTGTTCGAGGGGAGCCGCTGCACGAATCAGGGGCCGGCGCCGTGTAATCCAGGGAGTTTCATCTCTCCCCTCTTCGAGTATCCTCACACGGCGGGGCGTTGCAGCGTCATAGGCGGTTACGTGTATCGCGGGTCAAAATCCACACTTCCTGCGGGGTCCTATGTCTTCGGGGATTACTGCAGCGGGGAGATATTTCTGTTGGACCGCGGTGTGCAGAGCGTGCTCCTGGCTACTTCGCTGGCGATCACTTCCTTCGGCGAGGACGAGGCCGGGGAAATCTACGTGGCGGCACTGGGTGGCTCCGTGTGGCGGATCGTCAATCCGAATTCGCCCAGCGCGGCTTCGCTCTACTACCCTCGGCTGGTGTCGACCGGCGGCAGCGGCGGCGCCTTGGATGACAGCGAGCACACAGGGATTGCCATCGTGAATCTGGATACGTCAGAGACCACGCTGCGCGCCACGGCATTCGACAGGACCGGCGCGGTGATTTCGGGCTCTGGAATCAGAAACCCGGCTGTCATGAGCCTGCGGGCCGGGCAGCAGCTGCCGATCATGGACAGCGAGATATTTGGCGTGGGCCTCTCCGCGGCAAAGCCGGTCGGCTGGGTGCTTGTGGAAAGCACTCTCAGCAAAATAACCGGCTTGTTCTTGATGTTTAACGCGAGCCTTTCCGTTATGGACGGA
Organism: Acidobacteriota bacterium; assembly: GCA_003225335.1. Lineage (GTDB taxonomy): Bacteria > Acidobacteriota > UBA6911 > UBA6911 > UBA6911 > Gp18-AA60. The sequence continues at coordinate 2,681 of QHZE01000130.1, read as the reverse complement.
GCCGACGTTTCTTCGAATACGCTGACGTCGTTTTTGCTGCCCGACGTGGAGGACACGGGCTTCACGCAGATTCACGTGGCAAATCCGAACGGCGACCCCGCCGAGATCACGTTCGAGCTGGTTGGATCCGACGGGTCCACACGCGCCGGGCCGCAGCTTCGGACGGCGAACACTAACGGCTGCGTCGTCGCGCTCGTGAGCGATCTCTTTCCCGGCGCGAATCCGCGTGCCTCGGATTACGTGAAGGCCACGGCCAATAGGCCTGTCGTCCCCTTCGAGTACATGGGCAAAACGGGACAGTACGCGCGAGGACTCAACGGACAGGATGCCGCTGCCGGAGCTTCCACCCTGTATGCGCCTCAGTATGCGGTGGGGGGCAACCTGATTCGAACCAGTCTTTCGGTCGTGAACCTGGACGACGCTCCCGGAACAGTGACCTTCGAGCTTGTAGGAGACGACGGGAGAAACATCGGCAACGTCCGGCAGCTGAGCCTTGCCGGGAAGGGGAAACTTCACATCACGGATCCAAAGTTCTTCCTGGACCCGGGCGGCAGCTTGATTGATGGCTACGTGAGGATTACGAGCAGCGGCCCGCGGCTGGCCGGATCCGTCGCATTTGGAGATCCGGGGGAGAGCACTTTCTCGGCAGCCCTTCCTCTGGTTTCAACCCTGTTGAACGATCTCGTGTACAGCCAGTTTGCCAGCGATGACACGTACTTTACCGGGCTGGCGATTCTGAACCCGGGGGAGACGCCCGTCAGGGCGACGCTGGAGTTGAAAGATCGAACCGGGGCGCCGATCGCAAGCAAAGTAGAGAATCTCGCGGCCAGGCAGCGAAAGTCGCAACTGCTGACCGAATATTTTCCCGCTATCGCTGGCGAGAAACGCACCGGGGGTTACTTCACTGTGAGCGCCGATGGAGGCATTGCCAGTTTTGCTGCCTTTGGCACGCGCACTCTCTCCGTGCTTTGCGCCATCCCTCCCCAGCGCCGCCCCTGAGAAAATGACCAATGACAAATGACAAATAGCGGTCCGACGTCCGGACAACGAACCGCGATTTGTCATTGGTCATTTGTCATTTTCCAAATCTCACCCTCGTGCGAAGGACCACGGAGTGCAACTAAATTCCATTGAATTCCTTCACGTAGCGCCTTATTCTGCGGTGCCGCTGTGAAACAAGCTCCTCTGGTTAGTGCGCAGACAGCATCGACATTTCGACGTCGGGAGGGCAGACTCGGACCAACCCGGCGCCGTGCGGGAACACCATGGTATTTGGCGAGAGCCGCATTCGAATGGGGGTCGGCCATGAAACGCACTTTGGCGGTTGTTCTGTGCTTTGTGTTGCTGGGCGGCACGGTCTGGGCCCAGTTTGACTCCGGTCAGATTTCAGGGTTCGTGCGCGATGCCTCGGGATCGGTCATCGTCGGAGCGAACGTCACCGCCACCAACGAGGGCAATGGCGAGCTGCACCGGACCACCACGAACTCGAACGGCTATTACGTCTTCCCCACGCTGGTGGTGGGCGCCTACACCATCGCCGCCGAGGCTCCGGGCTTCAAGAAATTCGTGCAACGCCAGATCAAGCTCAACGCAGCGGCGAAGGTCAGCGTAGACGCCGACCTGGCTGTGGGCGCCCTGGCCGATGTAGTGGAGGTGACCGCCTCGACCAGCCAGGTGCAGGCCGAAACGGGGCAGGTCGGACGGATCATCGAGTCGCGGCAGATCCAGGATCTGACGCTGAACGGCCGCAATCCGATCTATCTGGCGTTGCTGAAGCCGGGCGTGCGCGGCAGCGCCATCGGCACGTTCGATCCCGACAGCGTCAGCAACGGCGGCTTCAGCATCAACGGCAGCCGCGGGGACGAATACCTGGTGACGGTGGACGGCGCCGTCGCCACGCGCACGCGCTCCTCCGTCTCGATGCTCGGCGCTCAGGACGTGGACACCGTTGCCGAGGTGCAGGTCCTCACCGCCGATTACGCCGCCGAATACGGCCGCTCCTCCGGCGGCCAGATCCGCTTCGTGACCAAGAGCGGGGGACGGGACTTCCACGGCAACCTGGTAGAGAATTTCCGCAATTCGGCGCTGGACGCGAACTCCTGGACCCGCAACAAGAGTCCAAACCCGGACGAGTTCGCGCGCCCGCCGGCGCTCCGGTTCAACGACTACGGCTTTAACATCGGCGGCCCCATCTTCGTGCCGCATCACTTCAACGCCGATCGCAGCAAACTGTTTTTCTTCTGGGCCGAGGAATGGATCAAGCGGCGCGACCCGAACACCGCGACCGGCACCGTCCCCACGCCGGCCATGCGCAACGGGGATTTCAGTGAATTGCTGGATCCGAAGAATGTCTTCTTTCGCAAGGCTCGGATCGCCACCGATCCCACCACGAAGCAGCAGTTCCCGAACAACGTCGTCCCGCAGTCTCTGATCAGCCCGAACGGCCGAGCGCTCCTGAACGCTTTCCCGTTGCCGACGGCCGGGTTCCAACAGGGCTCCGCCAACTGGATCGTGACGCAGCCGCACTTCTCCGACCTGCGGAAAGACACGGTGAAGATCGACTACCTGATAAGTTCCAAGCACCGTCTCTCTTTCCGTGGCACGCACGTCCCCTGGGAATTCGATTCCCCATTCGAGGGCGCCCTTGACCGCTTTCACGCGCTGTGGTCGCGGCCGAACCG
>QHZE01000554.1 GCA_003225335.1 Acidobacteriota bacterium | reverse complement strand
GTCTGCCGATGCCTTCACTACAAGAGCTAACAGGCAAAGAAGTGCCGGAACCGTACAGATCATTGCTGGTCCATGAGAACGACATGACGCCGACGCTCGAACAGTTCTACGGCCAGGATATTCATTTGCGCGTGCTGAGCCGGCGGCGGAAACGAGATGAATATTTTCGGGAGGTTGTCTTGTTGCTCGACGGCAGCAATCGACCGGTCGAGTGCGGCGCGATCAAAATTAACTTGAAGTTATTCTCGCCCGACGCGCGCGCGGAGATCCTTGAGGAACGCAGACCACTGGGCCACATCCTCGACCAGCGGCACATCGTGCACACCAGCCTGCCCAAGGCTTTTCTGTTATTGACCTCGGATCACTTGATCAACGAAGTGCTCGGGTTGACCGGCGCAAATATCCTCTATGGACGCCGTAACACGCTTTTCAATCCGAAGGGCCGTCCCCTGGCGGAGATCGTGGAGATTCTGCCGCCGCTAAGATAACCTCAGTCCCTTTTCTTGGCATCAGCAGGAGCAGGTGCGTCTGATTCAGACTCACTTTCGGCAGCCTTTAGCCTGTTATAGAGATCAAGTTCTTTAGAGGCTTCTGCACTTCGTCCCATTCGGCTATAGGCTCTCCGCAGCCCAAAATGGATCTTGCTGCTGTTCGGGTCCAGCCTGGCAGCAACCTGTAAATGCCGCAGGCCTTCTTCGGGTTTGTCTTTCAGTAACGCCAGGTTCCCAAGCTGGTAGTAGGGTTCAGCCAGTGAGGCGTCCAGGGCAATGGCCCTTTCGAGCAGTGCCACGGCGCGAGACTCAGCGGCATCATTACTGCCTTTCCAGCGATTTAACAGCATCCGTCCGTATTCCTGGAATAGTTTTGGGTCATTGGGAAACTGCTTTATCCCTCTTTCAAAAGTGGCTGCTGCTTCTTCAGTCAAACCGTCTGCGGATTGGGCCAAGGCCAGATCTAAGCCAGCCTCAGCCGCATTCGGATTGAGTTTCGCGGCCCGCTGGTAAGCCTTCACGGACTCTTTCAGATGATTCATCCTTTTTTCAACCAGGCCCTTAAGCATATAGGCCTCGTACGAGCTGGGAGCCACTTCCACAGCCTTCTTGGCCGCTTCCAGAGCGACCGTATAACGTTTATGGCTGACCAAGATCATCCCCAGGTCCAGGTAGTTGGATTCGTTGTTGAGGTCCCGCTCTATGGCTTGATCCATGGCGGCCACAGCCTCCTTGAGGTTATTGAGTTGGTGGTAACACCAGCCCAATAAATTAAAGGCTTCATTCGATGCTTGACCTGAGCCAATGAGTCTTTGCAGCGTCTTTCGACTCTCCTCATAATGGCCACTGCGATATTGGACGAGGGCGAGATGGTAACCGAGACTGGCGGCGTCCGAATAGGTCGTCTGTATGGAGGCAAATAGCAGCTCCGCAGTTTCATAATCCCTGAGTTCCGCTGCTACTTGAGCTCCCAGAAAAACTCCTTCTGCTCCCGCCGGGTGTTCCTGCATAGACTTCAAGAGTTGCTTGGCCTTTTGGCTTTGATTCGTATGGTAATAAGAACGGGCAAGGGCGGCAATAGACTTTGGTCGCTCTTGAACCTGGTCCGGAACCGACTCGAGCCATTTGATCGCGTCTGAATAATCTTTCAACTCTTCGGCGACCATCCCCCGTAGCAGAATGGCAGTCTTGTCGGCGGGTCTGGCCTTAAGAACACGATTCAGGTTCTCTCTGGCAGATTGCAGTTGGCCCAACTGGAATTGGTTGGACGCCAGATTACGCCGGGCGGCTGGGTCGTTGGGATTGATCTCAAGAGCTTTGTCAAAATAGGCGCTGGATTCTTTCAATTTTTGCTGCATCCCCAGGATCCCGCCCAGGGAGGCTAAATAAACCGGATCGCGGGGAGCCAATTCAACTGCGCGACGGAGTTCCGCTTCGGCACCCTTCAGATCACCGCTTTGCGCCAACTGCATCCCTCTGTCAGCATGTTCCTGGGCGTTGGCAGATGCCTGCACGGGACTTGCAAAAATTAACTGAGGGCACCAGACGAACTGAGCATGGAGCCCCACGACGTTCAAGCCGAGGCGCAGAGTGACACAGGCCAACAAAAATGTAGATAGTCTCAGCATCTCGAACATCATTATAAGCCGAGGGGATGAGTCGCCGGGCTAGACATAGGATGCGTTAGCTTTTTTCAGCGTAACAGCATCACCATAGTGGGATTTCGGGAGGAGCTGTGGTGCGTTACGCCAAAAACGCCTAACGCACCCTACGACTTTGTCTCAGAACACAAACCGTAGTCCCATTTGACCGCTTCTGGGACTGTTGATTTGGGAGTTGATCTTGCCGAACTCATCGCTGCCAAAGGCTTCACTGTGTTCATGTTGTTGATGCCGTCAGTGCGGAGCTTCGAGAAATAGCGAGGAGCGTTGCCGGGTATTTGGTCCCCAGGATCAGAGAAGGCGGACACATTAAAGAAATTGAACTTGGGATCGCCTCTACCATCGACCACCGCCTTAATATCGACGCCACGCGGATCGCCACTGACGTTGGGACGCTGGCGGCCGTTTGCCAACCGAGAAAAGTCCCCCATGCTGACGGAAATGGGATTCCCCGACTGGAATGTCACAAAGGAGTTAATCTTCCAGCCTCCCACAATGGCGTCTGCGACACGGTTCATATTGTTGCCAAAACGCTTCGCACGCCCCACCGGCAGATCGTAACTCACCGCAAAGGCCAGTCGCTGGGGTGTGTCACTGGAACCCACGGACTTCTCGGCTTTACGGTTGGTTGGATCTTGGGTTTGGCCTGCCCAAATGTCCCCGATCCAGGCGTTGAGCCCTTCTGATGAGGTATCGATCAGTTTGGAGAAAGTGTACTGGCCCGTAAAATTCAAGCCATAGGAGTAACGTTTCTCAAACCTTACCTGCAATGAGTGGTAATTGACGATGGCGTCAAAGGCTGGAGATCCACGAAAACTTCCGCTGAACTGCGGAAAGGGACGCAACAGCAATTGACGCCGAAGGGTTGGGTCATTATACAGCGAGGTGGGTTCATTAAAGATGGCATCGGGGCCTTGGAACAAGTACTGGAAGGGGTTTGGAATTTGCTCATTTAAGCCGCGGCTCCCCCATTTTTCGCGGTCCTCACGGCTAACGAAGTTCTTGTTTCGAGCGAGGTCGTCATTGTCGGGCAAATGGGTGCTGTGGTTGGCTGAGTAGTTCACGTCAATAAGCACGTTGCCTGGCAACTCTCGCTGAATTCCAAGGCTCCACTGATAAATCTCGGCATTCCGGAAAGTGTCGCTGAGGTTGTTGGAATTGCTAAAGCCCCAGCGATCCAGTAATCCATATTTGGGTCCCGGCGGAGGACCTAGGCCGTTAGGCAAAGGATTTGACAGTGTGGCAAAACGACTGACGCCACCATCTTTAGAGAAAACGAAATTCACCGGCCGGACCCAGGCTGGACTGACATATTGAAAATTGGTGTGTGGGTTGAAGCCGTAATAAACTCCTCCGCCGCCGCGCAGAACAGTTTTTTCATTCAGGCGGAAGGCAAAACCCAGGCGCGGCCCAAAGTTGTTTCGATCCGAGCTAATGGTACGTTTCTCGGAGTCGGCGAGCCGGTTGACACCGTGGATTCTTCCGAGTCCCGGCACATCAATGCCGCTATCGCCGCTAAAGTCACTCCCCGAGAGCCGGTCAAAGCGTTCGGTATAAGGAGTGCTCCATTCATAGCGCAGGCCGATGTTTAGCGTCAGACGCTTGGTCAGCTTCCAGTCGTCTTGGATAAAGAAGCCCGTATCCTTGGACTTGTTGGAGGTCGGAGGAGTCGTCCCCATACTCGCATCGTTTGGCCAGCCCGCCAACAGCGAGGCAATGGCATTCCCTTGAGAGGCGTTGGGGTTAAAAGGGTCTTGTCCCGTCTCCCCGCGGCCAAAGAAGAAAGCGCCGTTGGGGTCGCACGGTTGCCAGAAGTTGTTGAAGAACTGTCTCTGCTCCCCACCGAATTTCAGGTTGTGGCCGCGGATGACCTTGGAAAGTGAAGAGGAGTACATCCATTGGGTGTGTGCTTCGACCGTGTCGGCGCAGCTGGATCCGACGATCGATTGGTACCCGTCAAATTCGAAGGCCGGCAAGCGCTTCAGCCCGGAGTTCTCACCCAGAATCGGAGGCAAGCCAACACTCCCAGCGTCGAAGTCCTGCAGGATTCTTTGCTCGTGGAAGCGGTCAACCCCTAGCCGGCTTGTCCAAAGGATGCTAGGAGACGGGATCCAGTCGTACGAGATCACCGCATTGTGAATGTTGGTCCTATCCGTTGTGGATCCCTGAATAACAGAAGAACCCGCGGGTTGATCGTCCAGATAATGGATTATGCCATAGCGGACGAAAGCGCGACTCTTGTCCGTGAAGACATGGTCGATCTTAAAGTCGTAATGATAGCCGGGACTGGAACCTATCACGTTCTTGGTGAAATTGTTCCGTCCGGTGATGGGATCGCCGGCCTGTGTCGGAGCAGGGTAAAGATTCATGATTTTCATTGCCACTGGATCCAGCAAGTTTGAAGGGATCTTGTTGCCCGCGAACGGCTCCCTGATCCAGTTCCCGTCAGCGTCATAGTGGCCAGCGTTCGGGTTGAAGATTTGTTGGAGCGTACCGTCCGCATTGAAGGTCTGGGAGAAGTCTCCTGCTTTCTGGAGATCGGTGGGTACGGTGCTAACTATGAGATTGGGAGAACGGTCCCTGGTTTTCTCGAAGTCGGTAAAGAAGAAGGTTTTCTTCTTGATAATGGGGCCTCCAACCGATGCGCCATACTGGTCATGCGCATAGTCTCCCTTGCCTTCGCCATCCCGATTGGCAAAGAAGCTGTTGGCATCAAACTGGGGACGTTGGAAAAAATACCAGCCGCTGCCGTGGAATTCATTCGTGCCTGATTTGGTAACGATATTGACCACGGTGCCGCCATTATTACCGAATTCGGCTGAAAAGTTGTTGTTCTGGAGCTTGAACTCCTGAACGTTTTCAATCAAGGGCTGGTATTTTACAGTAGTGTTTCCACCCTCGCCGCCTTCGGGGGAGCTAGTCAAAGCGCCATCGGCCCGAAACTCCGCCGTGCCGTAACGCTGTCCGTTGGAAGTAAACGTGGTGCCCCCCAACATGCTAATACCCATACCAGGCACTTCCGTGGTTCCTGGTGCCAGATAGGCCAGTTCGGTGATGCCACGACCCGCGAGTGGCATGTCGATGATGTAGCGGTTGGTGACTTCTGTGCCGAGCGCGCCGCTGACCGAGTTCAGAAGCGTCGATTCCGCGGTGACCTCCACGGTCGACGTGATTTCGCCCAATTCGAGGGTAAAGTCCAAATCGATCTGCTGCCCGACACGCAACACAACGTTGGAACGGACGACGGTCTTGAATCCTGATACTTCAACCTTCACCGTGTAGGATGCCGGGGCCAGGCCGTTAAAAATATATCGACCCAGCTCATCGGTGGTTGTCTTCTCCGGCACTTGAGTGCCATCATTGGTGATGGTCACCGTTGCACGAGGGACAACGGCCTTGCTGGTGTCTTGAACAACGCCGCGTACCTGGGCAGTGAATGTCGCTTGAGCCGTGGCTGACGTTGGGAACATTGAAGCCACGAGCAGGACCGCAAATATCGCATAGAGAGAAAAGCTAAAGCACAGACGCTTCA
>QHZE01000105.1 GCA_003225335.1 Acidobacteriota bacterium | reverse complement strand
TCACTTCGTCGTTGCCCGCGCGATATTGATCAGATTCTTCGCAATCACCCCAAATCCGACCCATCTTTCCATCCCATGGCTCCCTTTGTACCGGCTTCGGAACAGACCATGCCTTCGCTTGAGCACACTTATCCCTCCCTCCGATCCCACGCGCCACTGTTGCGCCCTCCGAAACCATCGTTGCCTTTGGTGCGAGATCCGGGCCGGAGACCGCGTGTGTTTGTTCGGTATCGCCACCTTCTCGACACCCGCTTCTTTTGCTCTCGTCTCATTCTCCGCGCTGTAGAATCCGGCATCGGTCGCAACCAACTCCGGCGCGCGATCTTTGATTCTCCGATTCCTGGATCTTGACCATCTTCCCGAACTCCGTCGGCTTGGCCGCCTTGCCCTTTCTGATCGCCTCCGTCGCGGTTTCAAAGATGCTCAGGAGCTTCCGCTTGAAATGAGTGTCTCCCTTGATGACCCTCGCCTTGGTCTGCTCCAGAACTCGGCGCGTCAACTTACTGACTTCTTCCAGTTGCCGTGTCAACGCCTCCACGACCAAATCGCCTTGCCAGTCCGCAGCCTTCTTGATCCCCTGGCGGACTTCGTCGACAAAGGCTTCGGCTTGAGCGACTACCTTGCGCGTGACAGCCATTAACTTTCGATACACCTTTTTCTGGCGCTCCTTGCCTTCCTCGCCTTCCCCTCTGGTCGCTTTCCCGATTTCGATCAGGCGATGCGACACGCTTCGCATCCAGTTGCGCGCCTTCGTTCCGACTCGTCCGACCTCCTCTTCGATCCTTTTCATCGTACGCGTCAACACACGCACGCCGTCTCCCAGCAGGCTGCTGTCAGTCGGGTAGTGGATGTTGGTCTCCACCACCGTCGTGTCCACTCGCATCTTTCGCCCCGTGGTCACTTTCTCTTCTCGAGCCAGTTGGACGACTCTTTCGTGAATCTTGCGTGTCACCTCCGGACCCAAGGCTTGCCCCAGCCGCACCATCGTCTTGGCATCCGGAACCGCCTCCCCGCCAATCCTGGTAAAGTCGCGATACAGCAGGTTCGCTCGCACTTCGCGCTCTAGAGTTTCGTAGCTCCAGTTCTTCATGTGCTTGAGAACGATTAATCGCAGTACCACTTCAGAAGGTGTACCTCTCCGTCCCCGGGTTTGGCTCTTCGGACGCCGGCGGCCGAGCGCCGCGTGGACCATCTCGATCAACTCGTCGTCATCGAGCAGGGCATCAACCTTCAGCATCCACTTTTCCCACAGCAGTTGTTTCTGGTCCGGGATCAGAGAACGGTAGATCCCCTCGTAGATCGTGCGCTGCTGATAGCGAGGAACAATCATCTTCTCACCCTCGCCTTTCCCGCAGCCTGCCAACGCTGCTTGAGCTGTTCACGATTGATCGCAGCCAGAGCCGTCGCAGCTGCCCAGAACTCATCCCAGGCGCGTTTCGCTTCCTCGGCCTCCTCGAGGCGCTCTGGCGCAACATAAAATCCGCTGCTCTTCCCCTCAGCCGTGCGGAAAGTCAGGTAAGTGTGTGGACCATGCCGGCGGCTGGGATCCGTGTGACACGCGCACGACGGTGTGCCGCATGTACGCGTCGTCCGGGACATCCCAGCTTGGATCATTCTCTCGGCGTTCTTGAGAAGGTCGCCAAGTAACTTCTTTCTTTTGGAATCTTTTTTCCTAATCATAGATAAATAATTAGGAAATTCCAGGTAGAAATCAAGCAAAATCTCATGAAAATGAACGATCTGCCATTGATCCCAAACTCAAATGAAGGGAAAATGCGGTCCGCGGGCTTCATTTTTACACCGGAAAGTAGCTAGGTTGCATTTATTTTTTGCCTGCCATGGCCTTGGTTTTGGGGCTTCAGCAAGGCCTTAATCGCGCGACGCTCATCCATCGCGCGATAGCCTTCGGCCACCTGATCGAGCGGCAGCGTCAGATCGAAGACCTTGCCGGGGTTGATTTTTCCCTTCCACACCAGATCGATGAGTTCTGGCAGGAAGCGGCGCACGGGGGCCGGGCCACCGTGAAGGTGGACGTGCGCATAGAACAGCTTCTCGCCGTCGAGGTCGACACCGTGCGGGACGCCGACGTAGCCGACGGCCCCGCCGGGGCGCGTGGAGCCGATGGCCTGCATCATCGACTCCTGTGTGCCGACGCATTCCAGTACGGAGTCAGCACCGATCCCTTTGGTTAGTTCTTTAATGCGGGCAACCGCCTCGTTACCGCGCTCGGTCACGATGTCCGTTGCCCCGAATTCCCGGGCAAGCTTCTGCCGCGGCGCGTGACGGCTCATCGCAATGATCCGGCCAGCGCCCATCTGTTTGGCGGAGAGGACACCGAGCAGCCCGACCGCACCGTCACCGACGACCGCGACTGTCGCACCCGGCTTGACGTTCGCAGCAACGGCGGCGAACCAGCCTGTGCCCATGACGTCGGAAACCGCAAGGAAGCTCGGAATGAGGTCAGCGGACGGAACCTCCGGCGTCGCGACCAACGTACCGTCGGCGAGAGGCACCCGCAGCAGCGGCGCCTGCGCGGTACTTACAAACTCCCTATGCTGGCACGATGACTGATAGCCGGCCCGACAGTGCGGACACGTATTGTCGGAGGCGAAGAAGGAGCCGATGACGAACTGGCCCGGCTTGATCGTTTTAACCGCGCTACCGACCTCTTCAACGATTCCGCAATATTCGTGGCCCATCGGGGTTGGCCCGTTGATCGGATTTAGCCCCCGGTAGGGCCACAGGTCGGACCCGCACACGCACGTTGCCGATGTCCTGACGATTGCGTCCGTCGGCTCGACGATCTTCGGCGTGCCTCGATCCTCGAAACGCACATCGCGGGGTCCGTAGAGAACTGCGCCTTTCATTGTTTTGCCTGCTTTTCAAAAATTCTGGTATTGTTGCCATTCACCTTTCGTATCCAGGTTTTTTGTAGAGCTTGTCCCACTTGTCCTTGATATCGGGTTTGTAAACTTGCTCTGCCCAATCCCTTGAGTTGACTTCTTCAAACCCGACCGAGACAGACTCTTCTCCGTAATCGAAAACGTCCATGACGTCTTTGGCGATTTTGTCGGCGAGACGGGCTTTCTGTTGTTCTGACTTACCGGGCCAGAGCTTGACGATGACGTGGGGCATTTTTCTCCTCCTCCTTGCATTCAATCAGGCCGTTTCTCAAACACGGCTTTGGCGACAGGCAAAGCCGAAAAGACATTCGGCCAGCCGGCATAGAAGGCGAGCTGCGTGAGCACCTCGGATGCCTGCGATTTGGTCAAACCGTTATCCATTGCTCGATTGAGGTGATACGTAATCTGCGCGACCTGGCCTGAGGCGATGAGCGCGCTTACCGTGACAAGGCTGCGGTCCCGAGGCGTCAAGGCAGGACGCAGCCACAGGTCGCGGAAAAGCAGGTCGGTCGTGTACTGCACGACGCCCGCAGCCACCTTGCCAAAATCCTGCTCGACACGCGGGGCGCGGTCTGCTTCGGCGTCTTCATTGAGGGGCAGAAGCTCTGGCGATGCCGGCGGAAGCTGGTCAGGCCCGATGCCACGCCGCTCAAAAACGTCCTTTGCTATGGCAACGGCAGAAGCGGCATTCGACCAGCCGGAATAGAACGCAAGATGCGTGATGACCTCCGAAAGCTCACTTGCTTTGACGCCATTGTTTAGTGCGAGGTCAAAGTAGTACGGCATCTCGACCGTTTGGTTGCGCGCGATCAGGGCGGCGATGGTGACAAGGCTGCGGTCCCGTGGCGTAAGGCCAGGGCGTTTCCATAGCTCGGCAAGTGGGCCTCGCGCATACTTCTCAAGCGCGGGCGCCACCTTCGTGAAGTTGCTTGCTGTTTGCATCGATTCCGTCCTTCCGCTTTGCGTGTGCTGGCCCTGAGCCCATGAGGTGCTGAACAGAAAGAGGGCCGCGATCATCACAGTCATCAGTTTCATCTTGACCTCCTGTGGTCCAGGTCAGGGCCGCAATCACTTGCGGTATTGCTCGTCGCTGACTTTCTCCATCCACTCCACGGCTTTGCCATTGAGTTCTTCCTGTATTGCGATGTGGGTCATCGCTGTGTTTGGCGCAGCGCCGTGCCAGTGTTTCACTCCCGCCGGAATCCACACGACGTCACCTTTCCGAATCTCTTCGATTGGACCGCCCCACTGCTGAATCCAGCCCGTACCCTCTGTCACGATCAAGATCTGACCAAATGCGTGCGTGTGCCATGCGCTCCTCGCGCCGGGCTCGAACGTAACTTTCCCGCCGCTTGTGCGTGATGGATCGTTCGCAGGAAAAAGGGGCTGAACCTGTACTGAGCCAGTGAAATACTCCTCAGGTCCCTTCTTGGGATGTTGCGAACCGCTGCGCGTGATTTTGATCGTTTGTGAATTCTGGACCGGAATCTGCGAAGCGGTGGATTGGGACGATACCTGAGCATATGTAACGCTCGAAGCGAACATAAAGAGTGATATGAGCGCCATCGCAACAAGTTTCATCGTTAGTCTCCTCCACAGAGCTTCGCCGTAGCGTGCCATTTCGTTTTCATCCTTAGCGGATGGTGTACCCGCCATCGACAGCCAACGCTTGCCCGATCACGAAGCTTGCACCAGGGCTGCAGAGCCAAACAACGGCATCGGCAACTTCTTCCGCCCGACCAAGTCGGCCAATCGGTACGTCCCTCATCATTTCCTTCATCGCCTCCGCTTGGCTGGTCAGCATGCCCGCGACCATCGGCGTGTCGATGATTCCGGGGCAGACTGCGTTGATGCGGATGCCCCTGGAGGCGTATTCGAGGGCTGCGCTTTTGGTGAGTCCAAGCACGCCGTGCTTGCCGGCGTGATATGCCGCCCGCCCGGCTATGCCTACGAGTCCACCGAGCGAGGAATTATTGACGATTGCCCCACTCCCTTGTTCGCGCATCTGGAGCAACTCGTACTTCATGCAGCAAAACACCGCCCGGAGATTGACGGCGTTCACGCGGTCGAATTCCGCCATGCTGGCATCGGCGACTTCTGCCACGGGGCTTTGAATACCGGCGTTGTTGAACGCCGCATCCAGCCGCCCGAAGGTCGCAACCGTCTGCTCTACCATGGCTTTTACCTGCGCGTCATCAGCCACGTCGCACTGTATGCCGATGGCTTTGTGACCGGCGGCGACCAGTTGTTCGGCGGCCGCGCGAGCCGCAGCTTCATTGATGTCCGCCAACGCCACCGCTGCACCTTCCGCGGCAAATGCCCGCGCAGCGGCCAGGCCCATGCCGGAGCCGGCCCCTGTGACGAGCGCGACTTTGTTCTCAAAAGACAGATTCATGGTTTCCTCTCTCAATCTGCTCGCCTGATCCCCGAAGGACGGTTCGCTTGGTTTACCGATATGTCAGTCGTTCCAGATCTTCGGGGTACCGAGCGCCTTGCACCGGGATCTTTGATGTGGCGTTGTCAATCTCGGGGAGGTCATCCGGAGTAAGTTCTATGGCAGCGCCCCCGACGTTCTCCTCGACGCGCTCCAGCTTGGTCGTCCCTGGGATTGGAACGATCCAGGGTTTCTGTGCAAGCAGCCAGGCGAGCGCGATCTGAGCAGGTGTCGCCTTCTTCCGCGCTGCGATAGCGGCAATAAGATCAACCAAAGCCCAATTTGCTTTGCGGGCGTCAGGTGTAAAGCGCGGGATACGGCTCCGGAGGTCCTCCTGGGCGAAAGAAGTTTCCTCGGTAATCGTCCCCGTCAGAAAGCCCTTGCCAAGAGGGCTGTACGGAACCAGGCCAATGCCGAGCTCCTCAAGTGTCGGCAATATTTCTTCTTCCGGACGCTTCCACCAGAGCGAATATTCACTTTGAAGCGCGGCCACTGGTTGAACGGCGTGCGCCCGGCGGATCGTCTGCGCAGCGGCTTCAGACATGCCAAAGTGTTTCACCTTGCCCGCTTGGATTAGGTCCTTGACTGCTCCCGCCACGTCTTCGATAGGTACGTTCGGATCCACGCGGTGCTGGTAGAAGAGATCAATAACCTCAGTCTTGAGCCGCTTGAGCGAGCCCTCTACACCTTGCTTGATGTACGCTGGCCGGCTGTCCACGCCGACGTTACGCGGTCCGGAACCATCGTCCTCGTATTTGAATCCGAACTTCGTCGCGATCACAACTCTTCCGCGGAACGGAGCCAAGGCTTCGCCCACAAGTTCTTCGTTGGCGAACGGGCCGTAGGTTTGAGCAGTGTCAAAGAACGTGACGCCGCGTTCGACGGCGCCCCGAATGACCTTGATCATCTCCTGTTTGGTTCCCACTGGGCCGTAACCACCGGTCATCCTCATGCAGCCGAAACCGATGGCCGAAACTTCCAAGCCGCTTTTTCCAAGTTTGCGTTTTTGCATAATGTTTCCTCGCTACTTCCTCTGCCAACCGTTCTTCCTGTCCCTCAATTCCAAGGTATGCCCGAACAGCGTTTTTGAGTAGTATGTATAAAAGACAAAGGCTTATGAGTGAGATTCATAAATGGACCGAAACGACCTAGGCATCCTCGCAGCGTTCCTCGCCGTAGCGGAAGAACGCAGCTTTACACGGGCCGGCAAACGGCTCGGTGTGTCTCCTTCCGCTATGAGCCACGCGATCCGGGGGCTGGAGGAGAACATCGGGGTCCGTCTGCTGTCCCGGACGACCCGAAGCGTCGCGCCGACAGAGGCCGGAAAGCAACTCCTAGCCCGGTTGCGCCCGGCTCTCACCGATGTCCAGGTTGCTCTGGACCAACTCTCCGGCTTACGCGACAAACCCGCGGGCAGCGTGCGCCTGCTCGTGCCGCGGCTGGCCGGAACGACGGTACTCGGACCGAAACTCGCGAAGTTTACTCGCGATTATCCGGACGTCGTGCTCGATATCACCGCCGATGACAGCCGGCTCGACATCGTTGCGGGAGGCTTCGATGCAGGTATTCACTTCGGCGAATACATTCAGAAGGACATGATCGCGGTCCGTGTGTCTAAGGACCATCGGGCGGCCATCGTGGGCGCGCCCTCGTATTTCAAGTCGCACCCTAAGCCGAAAACGCCCCACGATCTGCTCAAGCATCGGTGCATCAACTTCCGGCATGGATCTGCCGGCGTGTACCGGTGGGAGTTCGACAAAGGCAGAAAATCCCTGTCCGTGGCGGTGAACGGACCTCTTATCGTTGATGACGTGGAGACCTTGGTTCGCGCTGCAATTGATGCCGTCGGACTTGCCTTCGTGTCAGATGAGCGCATAGAACCGCAAATCAAAAGCGGGGAGCTCATCCGCGTGCTAGAGGATTGGTGCCAACCGTTCCCCGGATTCTTCCTCTATTACCCGAGCCGCCGACAGCAGCCAGCAGCGCTTTCTGCTCTGATCAATACTCTTCGGTTGTAGCGGCATCAACTTTTCGGCCGAGAGCGCGCATTTGTATGGATTCGATTTTGAAATCCATGCCATGAGAGCTATCACCAATTGAATCAGATATTTACGCGCGGGAAGGCTCGGTACAAAATTCGTACATCGACAAGAAGGTTTCCTTCTAACTTATTGATACAAAAGGTGTGGCTCCCCGGCATGGGCTCGAACACGATCTCAGGGGGGAAAACCCGGGGGCGACCCGGGCGAGGGCGTTCGTCCAGACCTTGGAGGCGTTTTTCGCAAAACCTCTCGCACCACAACCAGACGACCTTCCGTCGAGTGTCGAGGCGACGAGCGATCTCATTGCTATCTAACCCTTGAGCTGCTAGGAGGATTATCTTTGCTCGCTGAACCTGAAAATACGGTAACGAATATTTGGCGTCTCTTGCAGTCAATTCGCGTTTCTCTTCTACGGAGAGAACGATGGGATACGGCCATTTTTTGGGGCATCTCGGGGTTGATCAACGACAATTACACTTCGCCTGCGACTCATCGGACCGATCACCTGCGAGCCGCCACTTTCGGCGGCGGCCAGGACAAGCAGAAATTTGGCGAGCATTACATGGCCCTGATGCGTCACTACGGACTGACCCCCACGAAGAACAACGCCAGCGAATCTCATGAGAATGGGGACGTCGAGCAGGCCCATTACCGGATCAAAGAGAGGGTCCACCAGGCTCTCCTGTTGCGGGGAAGCCGTGATTTTTCAAGTCGCGGCGAATATGAGAGCTTCCTCCGGGATGTGGTCGCTGCCAGGAACAAGAATCGCAGAAAGCGACTGGAGGAAAGAACTGGCGGTCATGAAACCGCTGCCGGCCTGTCGCCTGGAGGACTATCGGGAGTACCGGGTACCGGTTGGCCCTTGGAGCACGGTCAGAGTCGGGCACAACACGTATTCCGTCCCCTCGCGTCTGATCCGGCACGAGGTCGTTGCAAGGCTCTACGCCGATCACGTGGAGATTTATTTTGCCGGCCAGCGCGTGGCGGAGATGGAGCGCATCCAGGGCGAGGGCAAAGCGCGCATCGACTATCGCCATGTAATCGGATCCCTGGTCCGCAAACCCGGCGCCTTCGAACGGTATCGCTACCGGGAGCAGATGTTTCGTTCCACCGTTTTCCGGCAGGCTTACGACCAACTCCAGAAAGAGGATGCGGTGCGTGCCAGCCGTAGATATCTCGAGATCCTGGAATGGGCGGCGATGAACTCGGAATGCTCCATGGAACGGGCGCTCAGAGAGCTGCTGGATGCCGGTGCGGAACTGGATTTTCAGAGACTCCGACAGATGTCGGAGCGGCCGGTTGAAAGCCCGCCGCTGGAGATCAGCATTCCGTTACCGGACATGAGAGCCAAAAACCCCCTGCGATCAGACCATAGATCTTGGACTGGGGCAGGCTCTCAGCCTGCGGCGGCTTCTCAGGTAGCCCTCAGGTAGGGCTGAGAGGCTGCCCCACGGAGGAATCGAACTCTACGTACGTCAATACGTCAGCCGCAGGCCGAACTGCATCCGTCGCGCGCCGACGAGCACGCCGCCGATCTTGCCGAAGTTGCCGCTCGCAACGTTAAGGTCCGCGGTCCCGAACTGCGTATGGTTCCAGGCGTTGAACATTTCGCAGCGAAACTGCAGGTTGAACCGCTCACCCGCCCGGGTGTTCTTGACTACGCCGAGGTCCCAATTGTTGACGCCCGGTTGCTCGATGGAATTCCGGCCAGCATTGCCCTGCACGTGAGTGGTTTGTCGGTCGAAGGCTGCCGGGTTCAGGTAGGCATCCGGCAGGCTGCGCCCCGACTTGTAGTCTCCGACGATGTTGGGCCGATTCTGAGAAAAGGCGCCCAGGTTTAGCCAGTCCACGCCCAGGCTGGGCGTCCTGAACTGACCCATGGAGAAAGTGGTGATGCCGGTCACCTGCCAGCCGCCGGCGATTTTATTCAGGACCGGATTCATGCCGCTCCCAAAGCGCTTGCCACGCCCGAATGGCAGTTCGTAGACGTAGCTGTAGACGAAGCGGTGCGGCACGTCGAAGGTGCTGTGGCCCTTGTCCCACTTCTTGTACTCCGCTGAATTGGCGGAGAACTCGTCAGTGGCACCCAAGTCGAGGGACTTCTGCCACGTGTAAGAAGCCAGCATGTACAAACCGCCGGTGAAGGATTTTTCCAGCCGCGCTGTCATGGCGTTGTAGCTCGACCAGCCCCCGTTATAAGTCAGCAGGATGAACGAGTAGTCCGGGAACGGTTGACGCGCCTCTATTGGTATCGTGCCGGTGGGATCGATCGTGGCGATGTTCAGGTTGCGCCGCTGGGGCAGTTTCTGGCCCGTGCTGCCCGCGTATTCGAGCTCAAACAGGTAGTCGCGCTTGAAGGACTGCTGGATGCCGAAGGACCACTGGCTCAGGTACGGCGTCCGGTTGTGCCGGTCGAAGGAGAACGGGTTGAGGTTGGTCGATGCCGCAAAGGAAGGCATCATCTCGCTCATTCGCAGTGTCGGCCTGGTCGGGTCGCTTTGCAGGGTCTGCGACTGGTAAAAGGGCGGCCCGATCACCTTGAACTGCTCTTCGTTGAAGTTATCGGTCGCGTAGTAAATGCCGAACCCGCCGCGCACGACGGCGTTCTTGGCGAAGCTGGGCCGGTAGGCGAAGCCGAAGCGCGGGGCGAAGTTGTTCCAGTCCGGATCGACGATGGACGGGCGCACGCCCTTGTTGGCATATACCACGGTGCGCAGGTCCGGCGCGAACACCAGCGATTTGCCGCGTGTCTCGGTCGGCGAGGCGGCGTATTCATAGCGCAGCCCGAAGTTGAACGTGAGGCTCGGGGCGATGCGCCAGTCGTCCTGGAGGTAGCCGGAGTAAAAGGTGGTGCGCATGATCTGGCTAGAATCGCCGAGCGCGGCGGTGGCCGAAATCGGCAGGCCGAGCAACATGTCGCCGAGGCCCATACCCTGGACGCCGGTGAACCGCCCGTCGAAGTTGAAACTCGGGTTGCCGGCAAAATCGGTGATCTGGTCGTAGTGCTGGCGGCTGATTGTCACTCCCAGGCGCACATTGTGCTTGGGCCTGTTCCAGCTGAAATTGTCGGTGAACTGAATGTTGGTGTCGGTAGCGCCGATGGCTTCCGAGAGCGATCCTACGCCGCCGAAACCGCTCGGCGAGAAAACAGGTACGCCGAAATCGAACGGGTTCGGCGAGGTGTTCTTCAGACCGAATTCCTCCTTGGCATAGTCCTTCGTGTTGGAGGTCTCCGCCGTCCGGTAGGTGAGGCTGCGGTTGTGGCCGAACCGGAACTCGTTGATCATCGTCGGGCCGATGATGCGCGTGTAAGTCACGGTGTAGAGCCGGTCGGTCTGCGGGAACACGTCACCTCCCAAGGGCCGGAGCACGGGCGCAAGCAGCGTCTCATCCGAGTTGGAGAACGTGCCGTACAGAATGTCTTTCGACGTGAAGTGGTGATCGAGCCGGACGTTGTACTGGTCCCAGTCGTTGACCCGTTTCGGGAAGCCCACAGTGTTGAAGGTCGGGAAACTGGGCGAATTCGTCGGCACCGCCACATTGGGCTTGGGCTGGTACGGGAGCTGCTTCTGGACGATGGAGTCCAGGCGGCTGGTGGGAATCACGTTGCCCTCGAACGGCAGCCCACTAGTCGGGTCCAGGACGTTGCGGCATTTGCGGGAGGTGGGATTGGCCTGGCACAACGGCGAACTCGTCGGGAAGATCCCGGTGCCCGCGCTGTCGTCGGCCAGGTTGCCAGCCATCTGCGCTGGGGACGGATAGAGTCCCGTACTGGTGATGCCCTGCCGCTGGCGGAACCCTTCATAGTTGAAGAACCAGAACGTTTTGTTGCGGCCGTTGTAACCCGGCAGAACCAGCGGCCCGCCCACGGCGGTGCCGAAATTGTTCTGGGTGAACGGCGGCTTGGTGCGGGAGGAACGGTTCGCGAAGAAATCGTTCGCATCCAGGCTGCGATTGCGGAGGAACTCCCACGCCGCCAGGTGGACGTCGTTGGAGCCCGAACGAATGGTGGTGTTGATGATCGCCGAGCTGCGGCCGAACTCGGCGCCGAACGTAGTTCGCTGAACGCGAAACTCCTCGATCGCATCGGCGGAGGGCCGGATTCCAGCGCTGCCGAAGCGCGAGTTTCGCGTCTCGATGCCGTCTACCAGGAAGCTGTTGTTGGTCCCCCGACCGCCGGCCAGTGAAAGGGTCGAGTCGGTGCGGCCGGTCCAACTCGTGGCGGGCGAGACGCCGATGCCGATCGGGGCCGCGCCCGCCGAGATCTGTGCCAGTTGAATGAAATTGCGACCATTCAGCGGCAGCTCCACAATGGTCTGATCTTTGAGCACCTGGCCCATCGAGGCGCTCTCCGCGTTGAGCAGGGTTTCTGCGGCCGCGGAGACTTCCACCGTCTCGGCGACGGTGCCCACCTTGAGCTGAGCGTCGACACGGGCGCGCTGTCCGATGGTGATGTTGATATCGGTCACGCTCGCCTTCCGGAAACCCACGGCCGTCACGTCCAGCTTGTAATGGCCGGGCTTCAACTGGCTGAACAGGAAGTTGCCGAGGTTGTCGGTCTGACCCTCGAACTTGAAGTTGGTTTCGACTGCCATCAGTTCCAGCTTTGCGCCACCGACAACGGCGCCGCTGGGATCGGTGACGTTGACCACCAGGTCGCCCGTGATGGACTGGGCCGGCGCGGCAACCGGAAACACTATCAGCGAAGCAAGTAGCGACAACGCCAGAATCGCTGATCTCCTCATGTGACCCCCTTGGAAGACAGAGCGCTATTCTGGCGATGCTAAGGGGATCACCTATAGGCTGCAAGCGAATTGTGGCGGAAGCGGGCGAGTCCCACTAGATGAAACATCGGCAAAAGCACGTCAGGATGGGGACTGCACACGTTTTCAAACGTTGTAACGAGCTTGCAGACCCGCTGATTATGAGTCTGATCGGGACCATAAGCCACTGTAACTCACAGAATCTGGATGTCCATCGCTTTCTATAGGTTACGCTTGAATTTGTGCGTCCCAGTTTCTCTGAGTTTCGCTGAATTCCGTGTCCAAAAAGGCCGATACCGTGTCCAAATTCCGTGTCCACTTTCACGCCTGAACAGCCCGAAAGAGCCTTGCGGGCGGTTTCACGAACCGCCCAAGCCTTTTGGGAGAAATATGGAGTAACTGTTATTCTGATCGTCGATAACACCTTGATGCGTCAGGTCATTTAGTATGGTAGTTACAGTCTCTCTGGGCGTTCCAATCCTCTGCGCCAATTGTTCACGGGTCAGCCCAAGGGGGGAAGCACGACGAGCGTAACCGCTTTGACGCCCCGGTCGAGAGCCTGCGCGAGCAGCGGCCTCAGGTCTACGCCGAGGGAGGCTCACTACTGTCTCCAATGGCGGATCGCTAACGCGCTGGTCCACGGTCGCAGTGAGGTCATCGCGGTCCTCGCCCGTGAGCTGCCCTTGCTGGCCGGCAAAGCGATTGACTTAGTTGAAGTCAGAGGTGACACTAACGTGCTATTATTGGCTTTAATTAAGACGTCCAGGTAATGGAAAT
>QHZE01000573.1 GCA_003225335.1 Acidobacteriota bacterium | reverse complement strand
GTTCGGCTTCAGCGACAAAGCGAACCTCGACGAAGGAACCGTGTGGCCGGTCGCCTTTGCGCTGAGAGAGTTGACCGCCACCGACGAGGTAAGGATCGGCGCGCTCGTGAAGAAAGCGGCGAGCTGAGGAGGTCACTGCACTTCCAGGCGCAGGGCAGCCCGCCACCTAACACGCTGCACCAGACGGCCGCGATGGTGAAGAGCGCTGCGCGGGCGTTGGTCAGCTGCTGGTCGTTCAACTGTCCCACAAAGGGTAAGTCTCGGGACGAAAACCGTCGCTCATGAATTTAGGGCCGTAGCGTCCCATTCTGTCGTCCAAATTGTTATAGCTTGGAATCGCGAGCGATTGGGCACATTTTCCCTGCCTAGTCGCCTACTGTCTATCCAAGATAGATCGCCACTACGCGGTACGCGTTAGGTTCGCGCCCCCGCCGGACACGGGTCAGTGGCCCGTTAATTGGAGACCCTGCGCACCGCTACCAGTGAAGTTTTCCTCGGCATGGGGCCAAAGTTCGCTTAAAGTACTCGGGCGACGGCACTCCTGACGGATATCTGGTAGGATTTCCAGCATGAAACTGCTGATTGCGTTTCTTGCGCTGGTTGCGCTGCTGGTCGATCAGAGGAAGCAGGGGAATCCTCTGGACAATCTCCCGGCGACCATTGAGGTGCTGACCCATTTCGGCGAGCGGGCGGACATTTCGCCGGATAACCAGCGTGTGGCGTTCATGTCCAAGAGCTTTGGTGATGCGATGGTCATCGACCTGAAGACGCGCATCATTCAGTGCTTGACGTGCAATGTGCCGGGGGCGGCATTCCTGCGCGTGATGCACCTGGTGACCGGCGACTACATCCTGATTGGCCCGGACCACTTCGAGAATATCCACATCAGCCGCCCACGCGACAACGAGCTCTGGTTCCTGAGCAAGGAGCGCGGATCTAAGCCGGTGAAGCTCGGGCAGAAGATGAGCGAAGGCGCGGCCATCTCCAAAAAGAGCCTCAAGATTGCCTTCTCGCAAACGTCGGCACAGGCGCCCGATCTTGCGCCCGAGGCATCGCGGCTGATCGTGGCTGACGTGGATTTCTCAGGCGGCCCGCCGCAGCTCGTTCACCAGAAGACGGTGTTCGCAAGCAAGGACCGGAGCTGCGTGCTCGAAGCCCAGGACTTCTACGACAACGACACGAAGATGACTTTCACTTGCTACGAGCCGAACGACCAGGCTTCAGTGATGGGGATTGATCTCGAGTCAGGCAAGGTAACCAATTTCTCGAAAGCGCCCGGAACTTACAACGAACCGGAGGGCATTTTCCCGGACGGGCTCTACACCACCGTCGAGGCCGATCGGCAGAGCGAAACACTCGGCGGCCGGCGCGGCTCCGGAAACATCGATATCTGGAAGCTGAAGCTCGACGGCACGGGCAAGGATTTTGTGCGGCTGACACACTTCAATGACTACGTGGATGGCAAGGCATCGAACCCCGTCGTATCAACGGACGGCCACTTCATGGCCTTTCAGGCTGCGAGGACGACCGACCCAGCCGGCGTAGGGTACGGAATCCTGATTTTTTGGTTCAGCCCTCCTCACTGAGCCGAGGGGAATCGGGCCAGGTGAACTACGGTGTCTGTCGCTTTCGGACTGTAACATCCTCACAAAACAGATGCTTTCGCTTTGGGTCGATACTGAATGGCTTGGACCAGGGCGCTGATATGGGGGCGCCTCTCCCGCTTCCCGAGCGGCCGCAATTCACGCCCACCACCCGGACTTCCATCGAGCTGGCACCAGCAACTACTAGTCGCCTACTATTACCCATTGCGGGCGAGAAACAGCCCTTCCCACCAGCAAACGCTGGTTGGCTGGCGAACCTTCGGGGGCGAAGATATCTGAGGCGCTCGTTGCAATGGGCGCCACGGTCCGTCTACGCTTAGACTTCGGAGGCAAGACGGAATGCCTGGCTCGGGAAAAGATCGGCTGGCGGCATTGGTAGTCGATCAGCACGGTGCTTTCGAAGAGGCGCTCGCTGGGAGCCGGCAGCGGTATCCGACGCGTGAGTTCAGGTCCTTCGCCGCGGCGATACGACAGTATGTAGACGCCACTCGCGAGGACGAAATGCTACACCGAGGTGTTGTCAGGGCCGTTAACGGGCTGGTCGAGTATTTGCGGAGCGAACGCAAGAGGGTCCCGGACGAGGTCTTGCTCGAAGCGGAAAGACTGGAATGTTTGCTCTTTCTCGGCTACGATCCGCACTTCGACGGCGACGAGCCTCCTGGTCTGTGATTTGGCCTGCCAACACTTCGGCAAGCCTATCGCTTCCATCGCTGGCATGAAGCCGACTTCCCAGCCCGGGTCCGTCGCGTGCTTCGGATAGTTCAGCGGAACGCCGGCAACATCGGGAGCTCCGCGGAATCTAAACGCTACGCCGTCGCCGGTAACAGGCCTCTCCCACTCTGATGCTGCGTGCTATGAGGCACTTGTACGGGTAGGCCGTTACACGGCCATGTGACCGAGGTGATCAGTCGCGAGATGGGCTCTTTTCGCCAGTTATTTCTCAAGCGGTGTCTTTCGCGATCCCCTTGGCCGACCGGCACGTCCGGTTCGAGGACCGAATGGGTTCCGCAGATGAACACCCCTTTCGATAAAATTGATCGGGGGCTGAAGCTAAGAGCGCGAGAGAGTTGAAATTTCTCTGCGGGTGGTTCGAGGGCCTGGATGACGCCAGCCAGACCCAGAGCCGTCCGGCTAGGGCGGGAGGCGCAGACGCAAGCGTCTGGGCCACGCTTCCTGACGAAAGAGCCTACTTACTTAAACCTTCAGACGGCTGTAAGAAAGCCGGAAACACATTTCAGAAGACAGGAGGATCACGATGAAGAAGATAGGAAAAGGCGCGCTCCTGTACGTGGCAGCGTTCCTGGCTGCAACGGCTTTGACCGTAAACGCCAGCGCTACAACCTGGTTTGTGGGGCCAACTCGTTCGCTGACAACGCCTTGCCAGGCGATCGCGATCGCGGCGGCCGGCGATACCATCATGATCGATTACTCTCCTTCTACAGGTCCCGGTGTGGGCTATTACGACGACACCTGCGCCTGGACCACCAACAACCTGACCTTGATCGGGGTGCTCAGCCCCAGCGGCGCCCGGCCGGTTCTCAATTGTGCGGGGCTGACGGACACGAATAAGACAGGACATTTGGCCAATCACAAAGCGATCTGGGATCCCTCAGGGAGCGACACGGTGGTCGAGAACCTGGAGTTCGAGAACGCCACGCTTAATAACGCTGACGGCGCCAATGGCGCCGGCATTCGGGTGGACGGGCAGAACCTTACCGTGCTGAATTGCTATTTTCACAACAACCAGGATGGAATACTGGAGAGCAACATCGCTGGAAGCAACATTGTGATCAAAAACTCCGAGTTTTATCAGAATGGGGTTAGTAACCCAAAACTCAGAGCGGGTTATGGGTTTACGCACAACCTCTATATCGGCCATTGCGCCTCGCTGCTGTTCGAATACAACTTCACTCACGACGCCAACGTCGGCCACCTGCTGAAGTCGCGCGCCGCGGTGAACTACATCCTCTACAATCGCATCACCGGAGAAAACGGCACCGACAGCTACGAAATTGACCTGCCCAACGGTGGAACATCCTACGTGGTAGGCAATGAGATCCAACAAGGCCCCAATACGGGGAACAGCACAATCCTCAGTTACCTCGAGGAAGGGACGAATTCGAACAATCCGGGGCTCGATCTTTACGTGGTGAATAACACCTTCGTGAATCAGTTCGGCAGCGGAACCTTCGTGGTAGCGGCCTCGCCCGCCGTCCCGGTCCTGCTCGAAAACAACATTTTCTACGGCGCCGGCACCATCACCAACCAGACCAATCCGAATCTGGTCACCAATTTTTCGGTGCTCTCCAATCCCTCGATGTTCGTTGACTTCAACAACTACAACTATATGCTCAGCTCCACCGCGGGTTCGCCTCCCATTGACGCCGGCACGCAGCCGGGAAACAGTTCCGAGGGGTTCTCCCTGGTTCCTGTTTGGCAATTTGTGCTGGAGACAAACTCGGCCGGCGGCAACGTTGAATGCGAGCAGCCGCGCACCACGGTGAACGTCATCGATATCGGCGCTTATGAATTTGGAGGTGGCGGTACGACCACGTGCATGTGAGATTCCGGAGCGACTAGGCTGGCGCAGACGCGGCGCCGTTTGCCGGGTCTGCGGTTTCTCGAACATTACCTTTTGTCCTTGAGAGCACGAACTTGCGCTGCGAGTTGTTCTCGAAGGTGAACGTAGCGAACCGGAGGTCCTTGAGCAGGCCCGTGTCCAGAAGATAGATGATGGTTCAGGTTAGCGTACACAGACTTTTCATCCTTCGTTTCTGGGATCCGCACCTCGCCCGCTCTTGGCACGCGAGTTGGATACGCCGCGGCGCTCGCAGAGGTGAATGGAGCGGAACAGGGGCTGGCCGTTCTGGATGCGATCGATCAGGATGCAGTCTCCGACTATCAACCCTAT
>QHZE01000104.1 GCA_003225335.1 Acidobacteriota bacterium | reverse complement strand
CTGCGGAAGCGCAGATGCTGGACGCTGTCCGCACTCAGCTATTCCAACTACGCCAAGCCTTCTCCAGCGCCATGCTTGCTCGCGAGAACCTGAGTCTGGCTGAGTCCACTCGGCAACAGTACGAACAAACCGAGAAACTGACGGAAGTGAAGGTCACGAATGGCGACTTGCCCGGGGTTGAGAACTACCGCGTACGCGCGGGGAAACTACAGTACGAGCAGGTTGTCCTCCAGGCACGCACGAACTACGAACAGGCGGTCAGCGATGTTCTCAACCGCCTGGGCGCGCGCGCCGAACAAGTTATGCCACGCCTCGCCCCTATCACTGGACCGTATTCGAGCGGTGAAGACGGTGTAGCCGGCGGGTCCGGAAGCGGCACGGAATCAAACAGGGACGGCGAGCAGATGGGGCTGCCTCGCGTTGCATCGCTGGAGATTGTCGGCACTTTCGACGAACGCCCCATCTCTCAGAGTCTGGCGGAGCTGAGAGAAACTGCGTTGGCCCAGCGGCCGGATGTGATTGCTGCGCGCAACACCTTGGAGGCAGCCGGCCGCGGGTCGTTGCTGGCCCAAGCGCAGCGCGCGCGGGACGTCGACATTGCTTATGAGTACCAGCGCGTCGGCGATGACCATTCGGCCGGCGTAGTGGTTCAAATTCCGCTTCTCGTTTACAACAATTACCAGGCGGCCATCACCCAGGCAAACGCCCAGCGCCGCGCGGCCGAGGCTCTACTGCGCCAGGCCGAGCTGCAAGCAGTGACGGATGTGGAAAAGGCCTACCAAGCTTACCAGTCTGCGCGGAGAGTGTTGGAACTGTATAACTCGCAAAATCTCACGCAGGTGGAGAGGCTGCGCAATATTTCTACTTATAGCTATAAGGAGGGGGCAGTGAGCCTGTTCGAGCTGCTGGACGCACAGCGCACCTACAATCAGGCGCTCGCTGCTTACAATCAGGCGCGTTCGGACTATCAAATGAGTCTGTGGCAACTGGAGCAAGCCACGGGACGCCCGCTTCGTTGATGCGGCGGATGAGTCCGCATTCCGCAAGGAGCTTCGGATGAACGAAAGACCAGACGTTATGAAAGAACTCGTGGAGACAGACTCCAGGCAGGACAACACAGCGACGGGAGATACGGGGCTCCCTGACCATGAAATTCCACGGAGGGGAAGACCGCGTCCGTCAGTTGAACCTGCGCCTCACAGGCCGGGCCATTATAAGTTCCTCGTCATTGTGACGGCTTCGTTCGGCATCGTCGTTGCGGTCATAGCCTGGCGGCAGTGGGCCACGCGAACCGAAGTGGTGAAGCCTGCCGGAGAGGCTTCAACAATCCCGGATCTTGTCGTGCTCGACGAGAACCAGCTCCAGCAGGTCTCTGTCGAACCAGCCGGAATGCGTACCATTACTTTGGATCGAAATGCTACAGGCAAGGTCGGCTTTAACGAAGATCGCTTGACGCCCGTCTTCACTCCTTACGCGGGCCGCGTTCTGGGGCTGTTGGCAAATAAGGGCGCAAGCGTGAGCAAGGGCCAGCCGCTGGTTGTCCTCGAGTCCCCCGAGCTGGTTGCTGCCCAAAACGATCTGGCCTCAGCGCGCTCGGACCTGGCTAAGGCCAAGATCGGACTGAACGCTGCTCAGACTGTGGCCGACCGCGCGCGCCGGCTGCATGAGCAAGAGGCCATAGCCACTAAAGATCTGCAACAGGCCGAGGCCGATCTCGCTCGCGCTCAGGACGAGTATCGGCGGGCGCAGGTAACCCTGGCCGCGGTTGAAAACCGGCTCTTGCTGTTTGGCAAGGATCCCAAGGAGATTGCCGGCCTTGGCGCGCGCGTGGACCGCCAGGTCGTGATTCGGGCCCCCATCGCCGGAACAATCGTCGACCGGAAGATCGGACCGGGGCAATACATTAAGCCGGATGCACCCGACCCGCTTTTCCTCATCTCCGATCTTACGACGCTCTGGATACTGGCCGATGTATTTGAAAGCGACGTCGCAATGATCCCTTTGAGCGCACCCGTGGAAGTGAGTGTCCCTGCCTACCCGAACCGTGTCTTCCCCGCGCACATTTCTTTCATCAGCCCAACAGTCGATCCTGCGACCCGAACGGTGAGAGTGCGCTGTCTGGTGCAGAACCCCGAGGGGCTGTTGAAGCCGGACATGTTCGCCACGATCAAGATTCATGCTGCCGCACAGCAGACAGTGCCGGTCATTCCCTCCAGCGCCGTCGTTACCGAGGGCGACAGCTCCCTAGTGTTTGTCGAAGAAGGACACGGCCGCTTCCGGCGGCGGAAAATCCAGGTCGGGCAGGAACTTGGTGGAAGCGTCGCCCTTGCCACAGGTTTAAGCGTGGGCGAGCGTGTCGCCATGCGGGGCGGGTTGTTGATGAACGAACTGAACAAGCCTCAAGATCAAACGCAGAGATAACGGCCATGTTAGGTAAACTGATTGATTTTATTTTGCGAGAGCAGTTGCTCATCATTTTTCTTTCGGTCATCCTGCTGGTCGGCGGTCTCTACGCTTTCAAGTTGCTCAACATTGAAGCTTACCCCGACCCTTCTCCGCCCACTATCGAGGTCATCGCGCAAAACTCCGGCTGGTCCGCCGAGGAGATGGAGCGTCAGATTACTATTCCGCTCGAGACACAACTGAACGGTATGCCCGGACTCGACCACATCCGGTCGATTTCATTGTTCGGTCTCACGGATATTAAGTGTTACTTCAGATATGAAACTGACTACAACTACGACCGCCAAGAAGTCCTAAACCGGCTCCAGATGGCTGAACTGCCTGCCGGCGTGCAGCCGCAACTGTCTCCCACGTCGGCCGTGGGCGAGATCTATCGCTACCAGCTCACCGGCGAAGGTCACAGCCTTATGGACCTCAAGGTCGCCCAGGATTGGATTCTGGAACGGCAGTTCAAGCAGGTGCCTGGTGTCATCGATGTGGTCAGTTTCGGCGGCCAAACCAAGGAATTCCACGTCGATCTGGACCCTGGCCGGCTAATTGCCTTTGGCGTTTCAGTACCGCAGGTCATCGCCGCTATCGGCAATAGCAACTCCAACGTCGGCGCCAATTATCTCGAGCTGGGCGTCCAGAGCTACAATGTTCGCGGGATAGGACTCTTCAGGAGTGCGGAAGATATAGGAAACGTTGCGGTCTCAGCCAAGAACGGGACGCCAATCTATATCAAACAACTCGGGGTGGTAAGCATTGGCGCTAAGGTGGCCATCGGCCGTGTCGGCAAGGATGCCCAGTCCGATATCGTCCAGGGAATCGTCCTGATGAGGCGGGGTGAGAAATCGCTTCCAACGCTGGAGCGAGTGCGCAAGAAAGTGGAACAGCTCAATACGGGAGTACTTCCCAAGGGCATGCGCATCGTGCCTTATTATGACCGCACCAACCTGATCAATGTTACGACCCGCACGGTCACCCACACGCTCCTGGAAGGGATGATCCTCGTGGCTTTGATATTGCTGGCATTTCTGGGCGACTTGCGGGCCTCGTTGGTAGTAGCGCTGTCCATCCCTCTGTCGCTGCTGTTCACTTTCATTATGATGGTGTTGCGTGGCGATTCGGCCAATCTAATTTCGATGGGCGCCATCGATTTCGGAATCATAGTCGATGCTTCCGTGGTGATGGTGGAGAATATCTACCGCCATCTCTGTGAGCCAGGCCCGTACCGTTTCAACGTGCGGCGAACCACCGTGCTGGCAGCACAGGAAGTCAGCAAACCGATCTTCTTCTCGTCGGCCATCATCGTTGCCGCCTTCATTCCGCTCTTTACGATGACTGGGGTCGAGGGAAAGGTCTTTGGCCCTATGGCGCTGACCTACGGTTTCGCGCTGACAGGAGCACTGGTCTTGGCGCTGACGTTCTCTCCGGTAATGGCGTCGCTGGTTCTCAAACCGCTGCAGGACGAGGAGCGCGAAACGTTCTTCGTCCGTGGGATCAGACGAGTCTACACGCCGTTGTTGCGGCGTATCCTGGCCAAGCCTGTCATCACTCTCACGCTGGCTGGTCTCGCGCTCGCCGGGACGCTCTCGACGCTCCCGTTCATTGGCGGCGAGTTTATGCCGAAACTGGAGGAAGGGAACCTCTGGGTTCGAGCGATGATGCCTAACACGATCTCCTTCACCTACGCCGCCCAGCTCGCCGACCAGATGCGTCTGGTATTCAAAAGGCATCCGGCAGTGCTCGACGTTGTGAGTCAAATGGGCCGGCCCGACGATGGCACCGATCCGACGAGCTATTTCAACTGCGAGTTCTTCGTCAACCTCAAACCGCGGGAAGAATGGCCCAACAGGATGACCAAACCGGAAGTGGTCCGCGAGATTGAAGCGGAACTCCGGCAAATCCCCGGCGTGAACTACAACTTTTCCCAAACGATCCAGGACAACGTGGAAGAGGCCATGTCGGGTGTCAAGGGTGAAAACTCGATCAAGCTATTTGGCGACGATCTGGAAAAACTTGAATCGACTGCAGGCCAAATCGCCAAAGTCATGGCGACTGTGAACGGCGTAGCCGATCTGAGCGTCATTGGCGAGCTGGGGCAGCCCAATCTGCTTATCCGCGTAGACCGCGAACGAGCGGCGCGTTACGGCGTATTGCCAGGCGACGTAAACGGTACGGTGCAGGCTGCCATTGGAGGACAGGCTGTCACCCAGGTGCTTGACGGGGAGCGTCGCTTTGACGTTGTAGTCCGCTTCCTGCCGCAGTACCGCGAAAATGTGGAAGACATCTCCAATATCCCCGTAAGCACGCCCGATGGCGGGCGCATACCACTCAAGCAAATGGCTGAGGTGACCAAGCAAACCGGCGCGTCCTTCGTCTATCGCGAGGACAATTCCCGCTACATCCCGGTGAAGTTTAGCGTCCGTGGCCGCGACCTCAAGGGCACTATTGCCGAGGCCGAGGAAAAGCTCGTTCAGCACGTCAGCATTCCTCAAGGCTATCGTTATGAATGGGCGGGAGAGTTTCAGGAGTTGCAGGCGGCAATGACCCGCCTGGAGATTGTCGTGCCCGCTAGCCTGCTCATCGTATTCTTCCTGCTTTACAGCGCCTTTCGCAGCCTGCGCGATGCTCTTCTTCTCCTGGGAACCGTCCCGCTGGCGCTTATTGGTGGAATAATCTCTTTGCTCGCGACGCACACAAACTTCAGCATCGCCGCCGCCGTGGGTTTCATCTCGCTCTTTGGCGTGTCGGTGTTGGGCGGAGTGATCCTGGTTTCACGCATTGAGCAGCTTCGCGACGAAGGGGTGCCTCTCAACGAAGCGGTGGCGCGCGGCTCGGAGTTGCAGTTGCGGCCCGTCCTGATGGCTGCATTGGCGGCCGCAATCGGTCTGCTTCCCGCCTCCGTTGCGACCGGTATCGGCTCAGAGACGCAGCAGCCGCTCGCCCGGGTCGTCGTAGGCGGCATGATCACCTCGGCCGTACTTATCCTATTGGTATTGCCTGCCATGTATTCGCTGGTCCATGGCTACGCGGAGCGGCGCCGCGCGGTCTCCCAGGCTCTGCCGGCTCAGGGAGAGGCGACCCTTGAGGAGTGATGGGCCGCGGCTTTTGAAATGCCGGACGACTTTCAATCTGAGCGACGCACCGCGGCCTCCCGCGATACTACCTGATTTCTGAGGCCGTCACGCGCAAGGTGAGGTTACCACCAAGGAGCCGGCCCACCTCGACCCCTTTCTGATCCGGCGATACGGTCGCAAAAGAGTAATGATGAAGATCAAGTTCAAGCCGCCGGTGGGAATGGGGGCTCGTGAGGTGCACATGATAGTGCGCCGCGCCGACTTCTCCCACCTCGTCAACCCGCATCCGCTCGAACTGCGTAAGCCCGTCGAAGATGGAAATCGTTACGTCCAGGTCTCTGCCTATATGCTTGCGAAAAAAGGCAAGCACCGCTTCGATCTCTTTGCGGTCAGTGATTAGCATGTATCCTGTGTACAGTTACACTCGGGTACAATTCAACAAGATTTTTGCGTAGGTTGGCCATGCGGATTCGATCGGTATGGAACAGCGAATCTTGAGCTCTCACAGGCGAACCGGCGGGGACTTCGAAGATCCAGTCAAAGTGCCGGTCTCCGTCTTGCTGAGGGAGGTGACAAAGCGGTATGGATCCGTGACCGCCGTCGAGTCGATTTCCTTCCAAGTCCGCCGCGGAGAAGTTGCCGGACTTCTCGGGACTAACGGCGCGGGCAAAACCACCCTTTTGAAGATGATGTCCACTTGGCTTGCCCCTACAACAGGCCGAATCGAAATTGAGGGCCGGGATGTACAGCGCGAGCCCCTGTCGGTGCGGCGAATGCTTGGCTATTTGCCCGAACACACCGCTCTCTATGAAGTTATGCGGGTGGACCGGTTCCTGACTTTTGTGGGGAAATTGCGTGGGTTGCATACATCTGAGCTCGCCGCGCGTACTGCCTGGGTCGTTGAGAAGTGCGGCCTGCGCGAAATCCTGGATAAGCGCATTCATGAATGCTCCAAAGGAAACCGGCAGCGGATTGGGCTCGCCGCAGCCCTGATCCACAATCCCCGCGTGCTCCTGTTGGACGAACCTACCCACGGCCTTGACCCGCTCCAGGTGGCGGCGTTTCTGGACCTCGTCCTGGAGCTTCGCCGCGGGCGTACAGTGATTTTCAGCAGCCACATCCTGAGCGAACTGCTGGCTGTCTCCGACAGGCTGTTGATTATCAATCGCGGCCGCCTCGCAGCGGATACAACCATTCCGGAACTGAAAGAGGCCGCGCGAGATGCTGGACGGGAGCTGGATCAGGCCATACTGGAACTCATCCGGTCCGAGGGGAAAACCCGGTGAATACGGCGGAGACGCTGAATCGATCCGAGTTCCTGAACGGTGTGCGCCTGATCTGCGGCCGTGAGCTGGCAGCCTGCTTCGATTCCAAAATCGCCTATGTCTACGCTGCGGCTTTCATTCTTCTCGCCAATTCCATCTTTATGAATGACTTTTTTCTCGCCGGCACGGCAGATATGTCGGGGTACTTCGACCTTCTGCCTTTGCTTCTGGCTTTCTTCTTGCCGGCCATCACGATGCGGCTGTGGGCCGAAGAGCACAAGCATCGCACGATTGAGCTCCTTCTGACCATGCCGATCGTTCCCGTTCAGGCCATTTTGGGCAAGTATCTGGCCGCAATGGCAATTTACCTCCTGTTCCTGGCGGGATCTCTTCCCATCGTCTTGATGCTGCTGGTGCTGGGCCACCCTGATGTGGGCCGCATTGCGGCAGGCTACCTGGGGCTGGTTCTTTTCGGCTGCCAGTTCCTCGCCCTAGGGATGTTTTTCTCTGCGCTTTCTTCAGAGCAAATCGTGGCTTTTGTGACCAGCGTGCTGGTAAGTTTCGGACTGGTCTTGACTGGCATGGATCGAGTGGTGGCCGTCCTGGACGGTCTTTTCCCGAGGCTACTGCTGGGCAGCTTTGTTCGCGAATCCATTTCGGTCATGCCGCATTATGAGGCATTTACCCGGGGAATTCTGGATCTGTCAGCCGTCATCTACTTCGTGGCGACCAGCGCTCTGTTCCTTTGGTTCAACGCCTTTGTGCTGGACGAGGCAAACCGCAAATGAGATTTCGGGCCCCGCCGGGCACTAGCCTGATTCTTTTGTTGCTCCTGGCTGTTTCGGCTGTCCAACTCGCCCGCAATTACTCGGTCCAGATAGAACTGGGAAGGCTCAAGTTCTCCCGTCCGGACGAATCGACGCGAGAGCGGCTCAGCCGCCTGAAAGAGCAGGTCTTCGTCACCTACTTCACCAGTGCCCCGGGCCGCATGCCGTCGCACATGCGCCGGGTTGAGCCGGCGGTGCGCAACCTTCTTGCAAGCTTCAAATCCGTCTCTGGCGGAAAGCTGGATTACCAGATCGTGGACCCGGACGCCGACCCGGACCTGGCAAGTTATGCCTCCAGGCGTGGCGTCGCTCCCTTTCGGACACGCCACGTTTCCCGGGACGCCTATAGCGAGAAGACTGTATGGTCGGCGCTCATGATCGAATATGGAGCCAGAGACTCGGTTGTCATTCACGCCATCGGCCCCGAACACCTGCCCAGGCTGCAAAGGGTCTTTGCTGAGCATCTTCGCCAGTTGGAAGAACCCCGCTTGCCGGTGATTGCGCTGGCCGCTCCGGATGCGTACAGTGAGCTCGTTGAGGTGCTGTCCAAGCGTGCGCGAGTGTTGCGGGTCAACCTCGATGGCGGGTCTTCCCTCCCGCAGCAAGCGGACCTGCTCTTCTGGATCGAACCGGCTACGATGGGGGAATCACGGCTGCGCGAGGTTAATCGCTTCCTGGAGACTGGACACAGCCTGGTTCTGGCCGCCAGCCGTCACAAGGCCGCCATCCGGCAGCAGCCGGATCATTTGGAGGTCCTCTTTCGAGCGCAACCTTTTGCCGCCGAGCCCCTCTTGCTGGACGCGGGTCTTCGCGTCCACAGGGACCTCGCTCTTGACCAGCGAGCTGAGCAACTGACAATCGGTAGCCAGACGGTTGCGGCGCCCTTTCTGATTCGCTGTCTTCCCTATGAGCAGGATTTTCGCACTTTCCGCGCTCAGCCCAACGGCGTCCTTTCCTTTGGTGTGCCGGCTCCGTTTGAGCTGGACGGTGCCCGTCTTTCGGAGCGCGGCTTCTCCGCGGAAGTCCTGGCCACCACCTCGCAGGACACATGGATTCAGGAGCGCCCCGAGAGTCCCGTCTCTTTGAGAGCGCTGGCCCCGGAACGCGGCGAGCCGGCGCCCAAGCTTCCTCTCATGGTCTTGCTGCGTCACCAGGACCCCTGGCGGGGCCTTGTCCTGGCTTGCGCCTCCTCCAGCCCTTTCGCCGATGGGTCCCTTCGCGATGAGCGTTTTGCCCACAGCCGAATGCTGGATGTGCTGCTCGATCGTTTGGCTTCCAGCGAACGCCTCGTGTACGCACGGGTGGGTGGCGCCGAATCGGAGCCGTTGCCCGAGTTGACCTCGTCTTCACGGCTTCTCTGGAGAGTGGTTTGCGTGTCGTCTCTCCCCCTTCTTCTTTTTGCGCACGCTCTATTCGAAGGTCGTACCCGTCCTTTGCGCAGACCGGGAGAAGTCCATGCCCGGCGTGGCCTGAGTTGGACAGCCCTGGGGTCGACAGCGGTGGTGATTGCCCTGTCCGTTCTGATGCCCAAGCAGCTTCGATGGGAGGCGACCTCGGAAAAGTTGAACGGGCTCGCCCCCGAAAGCCGCCGGTTGGCGCAGCAAGCGGCTGAGGGAGAAATCACAGTGGAGGCGGTGTTCTCGCCTCGGGACCTGCTGCCGCACCGGGTTCGGCCACTGGTAAAGAAAGTTGACGATCTTCTGGAGGAGTTTCGCCATGCTGGCGCAAAAATGAGCGTCCGCCCCATCGAGCCGGAGAGGCTGAACCCAGCAGAGCGAGCGGAGCTGAAAGGGCGGGGGATCGAACCTTCCACCATGACCACGCAGGAGGAGGAAGGGACGACCATCCATACTTTTTACAGCACGCTGGTTTTTTCCTCGGGAGGACGGCGGGAGGTTTTGCCCTTTCCGGACGCCGCCTCGTTTGAAAACCTGGAGTTCCGGATTGCCTTTGCCCTCTGGCGCCTGCAAACGGGGCGGCAGGTCCACATCGGATTCGCGACAGATGTGCCCCGCCTGACACCGGCCGAGGCTCACGAGAATTATCAACTCAAAGGTCTCTTCGCGCCTGCGGGAAGCGACGTCTACAGCTTGGCCAGAGACATGGTTCGACAGTCCGGCTTCCGCGTAACCCACATCAATCCCCGCCAGCCGGTGATCCCTGCGGATATGGACCTGCTGGTCTGGCTGCAGCCGCGCCGCCCCGCCGGCCTGATGCTGGAGGCAACGGTTCGTTATCTTCATCAGGGAGGCAGTGTCGTGATTGCCGCTCAGCACTTCAACATGCAGTCGCGCCAGTACCAGGGGCAGAACTTCGGGACCGTCTACTGGCCCCAGCCCCAGTCGCCGGAGTTGGAGGCCCTCTACTTTCCTGAGATTGGCGTGCGTCTGGTGCGGGAGGTTCTGTTCGATGAGCTGAAAACACAGGTTACCGTGGAATCCCAGAGGTACCGGGAGGGGAAGCCCGAACTGGAGCGCATGCCTTCAGCGTTGCCTTTCCTCATTCGTGCTGCGGCCTCGAATTTTTCCGCAAGCTCTCCGATCACTCGAGGGCTTGGCGATCAGGCATTCATCTGGGCCAACTATTTCGAGCTCGATGACAAACGTCTTGGCGAACAGGGTATCCGGGCCACGCCCCTCATTTACACTTCAGACCGGACCTGGAGCTATGCCTGGAAGGGCGGTTGGATCCCCGACGCGCTCTTGACAGGACCTGCGCGCAGCGAGGATGGCACTCCGCGGTGGCTGGGAAGAAAAGCAATGGCCGTGCTGTTGGAAGGCTCGTTCCCCTTGCCTCTGACTTCTCTGGTGGCCGGCCAGGATTCCACTCGCACAGCGGACGCGGAGACCCATGACAAAGCGGAGCGCCCGGTGCAACCAGGGAAGAGCCCTGCTCCCGGGCGCTTGCTCTTGGTCGCCTGTTCGGAGCTTTTCAAGAATGCCTGGCTGCGCGGGCCGGAGTTTCGAGGGGACCACTTTCTTCTCAATGCCGTCGCAACGCTCGCGCTGCCTCCCGCTCTTGCTTCCGTGATGGCCCGTCGACCGGTAAGACCAGGCTTCGACTATGTGGGTCCAGCGCGACGGCTGATGTGGCGATCGTTCATAGTCGCCACCTTGCCGTTTTTGCTGGTCCTCCTGTCCGTCAGGGCCGGGATAAGGAGCTGGTTCGGACCACGCGAAAGCAGGCTGCCGAAGGCCCCGTCTCCCCAGAGAGTCGACGAACCTGCCTCGAGACCCTCGGCTCTGGTCCTTGTTCTGGTTCTCGTTTTGATCGCCTGCAACTGGGGCCTTTCTTACTACCGCGCCCTGGAGCGTCGGCCGCTCGACCGCATGGGACGGCTGCTCCCACGCCAGTTGCGACAACATATCAAGCTGGCAATTCTACAGGTTGCGTCGGGTGGCCGGTTTCACCTTTATGGTCGGCAGAAGGGTATCTGGCGCTGTGTGAACTATCACAACGCGCCCGGCGACGAGGAGCGTATTCAGAATCTGGTGACCAGAATTCTCGAAGCAGAAGGGAGGCTGGACCCTGAAGCTTCCAGCCAGCCCTGGGAATACGGTTTCGATGCCTCCGCCATGCGAACCGTTTCCCTTCACGGGCCAGACTTCTTCAAGGACCGCGTAAATCGCGACTTGCAGGTCCTGGTTCACCTGGGCTCCTCAATCTCCGGCCGGGACAGGTGTTATGCCCGTCTGGGCGGAAAGCAAGACGTGTGGACGATCGACCGGGATCTGGTGAAGGAAATTGCGTCGCCCTCGGAAAACCTTCCTCCACTGCTGGATCCCTACGTGGTTCCCAAGATGTGGAGTATACAGGCGCAGGGTTTGAGAGAGATTCTGGTACAGCCGTCGCAACGTGGCTCGTACAGGTTGGTTTTGCACGAACCTGCGCCTGGCCCCGACGCCCAGCCACCGCAAGGGCTGCCGTGGCAATGGTGGCTGGAAACCGGCGGGACACACCAAACCTGCAACCAGGCAACGGCTGCAGGCTATGCCGCCTTTCTCTTTGCCATCCCTTGGAAAGACGTATTGGACCCGCGGCTTTGGAAATCCCTGGGTTTTGAACAGCCCGACGCCCGACTGACGTTGGTGCCGCTGCAGGGCGAACCCTTGGAACTGCTCTTGGCAAAATCGTCGCGTGAGAGAGGGATCGTGTTGAACACTCACTTTGATTCCGCCTATCAGCTTGACAGCAAGATATTGAGCCTTCTGTTTGCGTCCACAAGCACCTTTCTCGGTTCTGAGAAGCAAAACCCTTGGCAAGAGTGGCTCGATCGTTCAGGCGGGGCATTCCCCCAGTCACTTCGCTTCCCAGGAAGCCAGAATCTCGCTCCTGGAGTTTTCGCCAGATAAGACCAGGGTAAGAAGACTAGGCTGCCGGGTTCGCGATTGGCGAAGCTTGTTGTTGATCACTGGAAAACGCAGTAAGAGTCAATCGTGTCCTTTCGTTCGAATGAGAAATGGTCTTCGGCGTGCATCCTGAGGCGATATGTTGGGCGCGCAGTCAGCGCCTCTATCAGAGTGGCCACAGTGCTTAGGGCCCGTCAGGAAATAAGGTGTGCATTTTGGCGCGAGCGCCGGGCGGGCAGATGCAAGGCGCCGCGACGCAGGCGATGTGGTGACATCGTCGAGGAGCGGCAACGCCGCAGATGCCCGCCCGCCGCCGCGCCCCTCCGGGCTGCGGCCCGCAGGCCCGCTGGCTGTGTTGCTCGCTCCTTACATACCGCAGCGGGTATGCTCGTCGCTCGCGCCTTGCCAGCGGGCCTGGGGGCCAGCAGCAAAATGTACACCTTATTTCCTGGCGGGCCCTTAACAGCGGGCTACTGACTGCCGTCGCGACTACTCCGTCTGTTCGTGAACCAAAATTCCGCGCCGGGCCAGTTCTGCGAAGAACGGCAGCGGTTCGAAACAGGCCTCAGGGGCCAGGACGCCGGTTCGGCTGACTTCAGCCTGGGCCAGCTTTTGCGCGCCAATCGACGCGGGTACGCCCGTGACCCGCGCCGTTGCGGACGTTCCCCATTCGGCGCGAGGCGGATGGCTGGTACGATACTCGCAGCGGATCCGGCTGCCTTCCCGCCAGCCATGGACCTCTACGTGCAACAGGAAAGCCCACTCCCCATCACCGCCTACCTGCGCGGCATACTGGAGGATGTGACTCCGGACGAATTCCCTGCTGGAGATTGCACGTCCCTGAACAGCAACAGACTGCGTCCCGGTAAGGCCGTAATCGGCAAACACGCGCAGGGCTTGCATGATCTCCGGCCGCCACGTGCCGCGGACTTCCACGCGCCGAACCCCTTTTCCCAGGAAGCGGGGAAGGGTGTGGGTTTCGGAGTGGGGAACATAATAGACTTCCAGCTCTCCGGCAGGCTCGGCAAATCGCACTCGCCGGGTCCCGGAAAAAAGCGGCACTTCGACGAACTGTCCCTCTTGCCAAAAGAATCGCTGGCTCCCCGGGCTGAACTCATCCAGGACAGTGTCCAGCAGGCCCGCCGAGGGGGCAATGGAGCGGAATGAAGCAAAGGCGATGAAGACCTCCTCGACCCGGTCCATCTGGTCAGCTGCGCGCCGTACCATCAGATTGGTGACACCCGGCGTAGCGCCGCATCCGAGGCATAGGGTGACGCCTGCCTGGCGTGCCGCCTCATCCAGTTGCAGTTGACGCGGTGTGTTAAACAGACCTCCCAAATCCAGATAGCTCACCCTGGCCTGAATGGCGGCTCGCGAAGCAGCCATCCCGAAGTGATAAGGGGTGCAGTTTGCCACAACGCTGAAACCACGGAATTGTCCAGTCAGGAGGTTTTCATCTGCCGCGTCGATCTTTTGACTTCGCACGCGACCGCCACCCAATTCCTCTGCGAGTGCCTGGGCTCTTTCCAGATTGGCATCGGCAATCACAATCTCTTCGAAAGCGCTGGTGCGCGCCAGGTCGCGGGTAACTTCTGTTCCCATCGCACCACAGCCGCCCAGCACAAGAATCCGCATCAGGGTTTTCCCTCAGGAGACAAAGCTCAGAGGTTGGGCCTTCCGTTGACGATCGAGAATCGAGCATGGAGGACAGCCGGCCTCATCGTTATTGTCGATCCTCAATCCTCTATCGTCCATCCTCGATTCTCCATCCTCTGCCAGAAACGGGCCATCGGCGTCTTCGAAAAGCGCGGCGCGGGCCGGCTTGAGGAAGAGGGGCGCCACATTGAACGGCCCGCGCGTCACTGCCATTTCCGGAGCTTGCAC
Organism: Acidobacteriota bacterium; assembly: GCA_003225335.1. GTDB lineage: Bacteria > Acidobacteriota > UBA6911 > UBA6911 > UBA6911 > Gp18-AA60. Next base: position 11,076 of record QHZE01000104.1, on the reverse strand, counting down.
GACTTCGCGCCGTCGATTTTCGTGAGAAGTTTAATCGCCGGACGTGTCCTCGAGGAGTGGCTTCAATCCGTCTTTCTGCACTTGCTCCAGTCATACGGGTACCAGTAGGGTTTGGCCTCCAGTTTGTAATCCATGTGGATATGTTTGGTATCGCGGAAAGCCTCCAGACCCTCACTGCCCAGTTCGCGCCCGATTCCAGACAGGCGCATGCCTCCGAAGGGCCCGGCATCGTTGTCGGTGAGCGGATCATTAATCCAGAACGTCCCAGCCTTGATGCGCTCCGCGGCGGTCAGGGCATATTCCAGGCTATTGGTCAGGATATTGGCGCCCAACCCGTATTGGGAATCATTAGCGAGTTGCACGGCCTCTTCAATGTCTCTTACGACCATAATAGGGGCAATGGGCCCGAAGGTCTCTTCGCGCATCAGCGGCATTGAGTGGTTCACCTCAGTGACTACGGTTGGCTCGAAATAATAGCCACGTGAAAACCGCTCGGGGCGCTTCCCGCCACAAAGCACCTGCGCCCCCAAGCGGCGCGACTGTTCCAGCTTAGCCTCTACCTTCTCACGTTGGGTTGCGGAAATCATCGGGCCGAGGTCAACATCAGGCCCCATCGGATTGCCGATCCGCAGCGAGCGGGTGAAGTCCACGAAGCGGTCGATAAATTTTCGCGCAACGCTCTCGAAGACGTAGAAGCGCTCTCCCGAGGTACACACCTGTCCCATGTTCAGGTAGGCTGCCCAGACCGCCCCCCGCACGGCGACATCCAGGTCCACGTCGTCGCACACAATCAGCGGATCGTTCCCGCCCAGTTCCAGATGCGTCTTTTTCAGCCGCTCCGCTGCCAGCATATTGATCCGCCGGCCGGTAGTCACGCTTCCCGTGAACGCGACAACATCCGTTTGCGGATGCGTAACAAGCGGCTCGCCAACTTCAGGGCCGTATCCTGTGACGATGTTCACCACACCTGGAGGCAAATGCTGCAGGGCCCGCTCGGCCATGAGCAGCGTGGAGAGTGGCGTGTATTCTGACGGTTTGACGACCACCGTGTTGCCGGCGGCCAGCGCCGGCGCCAGCTTCCAGGCGAGCAGCAGCAGCGGGTAATTCCAGGGGACGATGCAGGCCACAACACCGTACGGCTCTTTGATGACCAGATTTATCTGATGCCGCTGCACCGGAGCAATCACCCTGCCGATTTCGTTGCGGCCCATCTCCGCATAGTAGTCGAAACAGGCAGCCACCCATTCCACCTCGTCCATGTTCTCGATCAGAGGCTTGCCTCCCTCCAGGGTCATGAGTGTGGCAATCTCCTGGAGGTGTTCACGCAGGCGCCGCGCCACCTCATGCAACTGTTGGCATCTTTCGATGGCGGGAGTAAAACTCCAGTTCTTCTGGGCCTCAACCGCCGCGGCCACCGCGCGATTGGCATCTTCGTCTCCGGCGCGAGGCACGTCGTCAAGGGTTTCCTCGGTGGCAGGATTCTCTATTGGAAAGGTTCTTTTGCTGACACCTTCGACAAAGTCACCGCCGATATACATCTTTTTCATGATTCTCCTCGTGAAAACGGTCTCAGCGGTGCTTATCCGCCTTTTCGCGTTTGTGAGGAGAGCGTGGCCGCAGGCCGGGCGATAAGCGGCAGCCAACGGAGCCGCGCCCCTGCGCTAGCCCTTTAGGTTGCCCGCTATGACTTGCCGCGGCCGGCCGCTTTACATCCGGCTTTCCTCTTTCAGGCTCTCTGCGAATGCCTCCAGTGCTCGATCAATCAAGGCCTTCGTAATGATCAGCGGGGGCTCAATTCGCAGCACCTCTGGCTTATTCAGGGTGTGAGCCACCAGCACATTCCGGTCAAACAGGCGTTTGGCAATGGACGCTCCGCGTCGGGCGTCGGCAATCTCCAGACCGATCAGCAGCCCGCGTCCGCGCACGTCCTGCACCAGACTTGTGAACTTTCGTTGCAATTCCAGCAGGCCCGACAGCAAGTAGCGGCCTACGGAGGCTGAGTTCTCAATCAGTCCTTCGTCCTGCAACACTTCGATGGTGATGGCCGCAGCAGTCGTGGCCAGCGGATTCGCGCCAAACGTCGACGTGTGGTAGAAAGGATTCGGATGAAAGGCGCGCCAGATCTCGTCAGTGGAATGGAAAGCCGCACACGGGATGACGCCGCCGGACATGGCCTTGCCGAGACACAGAATGTCGGGCACCACACGGCTATGGTTGCAGTCAAACATGGCGCCAGTTCGTCCGAAACCCGTTTGAACTTCATCCAGGATCAGCAGTGCGCCGCGTTCCGTGCAGAGCCGGCGAGCAGCCGGCAGATAGTCTTCCGGCGGGACGTTAACGCCTCCTTCGCCCTGAACGGGTTCCAGGATCAAGGCTGCAGTCTGGCTGTCCACAGCGTGTTCCAGGGCTGCGACATCGCCATAAGGCACAAAGGAGGTTTCCAGTAGCGGCTCGAACGGTTTGCGGAACTGGTCACGGCCGGTCACCGAGAGCGAGCCCAGCGTCTTCCCATGGAATGAATTCCAGGTCGAGACAAACTTCTTTCGACCCGTGTAGAGCCGGGCCAGCTTCAATCCGCCTTCCACTGCTTCGGTGCCCGTCGAGCACCAGAAGGTCTTCTGCAGGTTTCCCGGAGTAATGGAGGCCAGCCGGCGCGCAGCCTCAGCGGCCACAGGATTCAGCAGCCACTGGGAATGCAGAGCCAGGCGGTCGAGCTGAGTCTTGACGGCGGCGATGACTCTTGGATGCCGATGTCCGAGCGCGAATATGCCGAAGCCCCCGAGACAATCCAGGAATTCGCGCCCGTAGATGTCGCGCACAAAGCAACCTTCGCCCTCCCACTCGACGACCGCGTCATCGAGGCTGCGCGGTTCCGGCCAGCGGCTGAGATAGCGGTTGAAACTCTCCACGCACTCAGCAACGGCAGCATCCTTTTCCTGGTGCATTCGAGGCAAGGCGCCAATTCTCATAAACGCTATTGTAATTGTTTAGCGGGGTGTTTGGCGTAGGATTCGGCGGTTGATGGTGGCCGGCAAGAGCAACAAAGAAATCGGCGTCGCCTTGGGCGTCACCGAAGGCACCGTTAAGGTTCACGTCAGTCACGTTCTGCAAAAGCTGAAGGCAAGCGGGCGAGCGGAAGCCATCAGCCTGGCATTCAAGAGGGGTGTTGCTCGCCTGGATTGACCGTTGCAACGAGAGAACTATTTGTCTGTGCAGAGAATCACAGATGAACACAGATTCACACAGAGGGATCCGAACGACATCCGTGTGAAGTTCGTGGCAATTTATGCGAAGAGTTTTTTCCCGGACTCTCTCACAAGGGTAGCGGGTCCGCATATCGTCCTATTTAGGGAACCGAAGGCTGGTACTGATATTGAGTTCGACAGATGGCTTATATGGGTGATCCGTTGACAATCGGACAACCCGTGTGGTACGAGTTTCACGGAGGGTTTGGGGGCAAACGTGGAGGGATCAAAGCGTCTCCTCATCTTGTTACTTTTATTGCTTGGCGCATTACTTTTTTCTACCCACTGGGTTTTCTCCGAACGACTTCCAGCATTGCTCGCCGCCAGCGAGCAAGCCGCGCTTTCCTGGTCGTGGGTCTTCTCCGACCTCGACGGCGACAATCGTCCGGATTTCGCGTCGGGGTGGTCCACACCTGACGGCTACACGGTTGAGATCCGTTACAGTACCCGCCTGGAAAATGCCGTGCTTGTCCTGGGACCGGGCGCGACGGTGGTCCGATGCGTTCAGTTTGATGTCGATCGAGATGCCGACCAGGATCTCTTGATATCCAGCATCGGAATGCTGGAGCACCGCGTCGCATGGGTCAATGACGGGCAGGGTCATTTTTCCCGCAGCGACAGATCCGCTAACGTCTATCTGCACACGTCCGGTCTGACTTCAACTCTGGAATCCAAGTACGACGCTCTGGATCGAGCCACCTTCAATCTGACCGAGCGGCCCCCCATCGACAGAACCCCTCGGAATGGCTTCTGTCCGATCCTGGGGGCGGAAATATCAGCCGCGGTGGATTCTCGAGGACCGAGCTCGAAGCTGGCGCCAGACAAGCTCGCCACGCGCGGTCCTCCACTTACCTGACGGCAACCGTAATCTTCCTAATCCAAGTCTAGGAGCAAGACAACTCATGCCATTAGTCTGTCTCAAGCGGCAAGGTATGCGCAAGTTTGTCCCACGCTGGCTTTGGGGAAATGTTTGCCTTGGGCTGATGCTCTGGTCCCAAGTGAAAGTTTGGGCTTCCGAGAGCGCGGACCCGCCCAGGAGCCTGACCCTGGAGCAGGCAATCGAGGAGGCCATCCAAAACAATCTCGGCCTGCTCGCCGAGAGGATGGACCTCACGATTGCCGAGGCAAGCGTGATTGCCGCGCGGCTTCGCCCGAATCCCGTCCTTAGTTTCAGCGGCGACCATCTCGACCTCCTGGGTACCGGATTTAACCGCGAGAACAACGGAGGACCGCCCGAGGTTGCCTGGCGCGTCGACATCCCGTTCGAGCGCGCGCACAAGAGGGAGCTGCGGATTGAAACCGCCCTTTACACCAAGCAGATCGCGGAGGCCCGGCTGCTGGACATGATCCGCAAGCTCAAGCTCGATGTGAGCCAGGCCTGCATTGACGTATTGCTGGCGAAAGGGAATCTGGCGCTTCAACGCGACAACCTGCGAACCTTCGAGGAACTCGTCGGACTCAATGACATCCGGGTCAAGGCGGGCTCGATTTCCCCGCTGGAGCTGACCCGTTCAAAAGTTGCGATGCTTCAGTTCCGAAGCAATGTCAAGCGCGCGGAGCTCGAGCTCGCCACAGCCAAGAGCCGGTTGCAGAACCTGCTCGGACGGAAGGTCCCTTCGGACGAATTCGACATCCTGGGCGAGCTGAAATCGCCCGGGCCGCCTCCGGATCTGGATTTCGACAAGCTGTGTGAGATGGCGTTTGCAGGGCGGCCGGACGCGCTCTCGCTCGAGCGCTCTCAGGCGCGCTCGGTGGCCGATCTCCGGCTTCAACTCGCGCAGTCCAAGGTCGATTTCCTGTACGGCGCCGAATATCGCCGGCAGCAGGGCATTGCGGGGAAGTCGAACTCGCTGGGCTTCTTCTTCAGTATCCCGCTCCCTCTTTACAACCGAAATCAGGGGGAGATTGCGCGGGTTCGAGCGGAGCAGCAGCAGCTGGCCCGGCAGGCACAGGCGCTTGCTGCCCAGATATGCGTCGAAGTCAAGACCGCCTACCAGGAATTCCGCTCGGCCAGGGATCTCGTGGAAAGCATCGAACGCGATCTGCTGCAACCGGCCGAATCGGCGCGCGACACGTCGGCGTACGTCTATCGCACCGGCGCTTCCACTCTTATCGAGTTCCTGGACGCGCAGCGGGCTTTCAACGAAACGATGCAGAGTTACCAGGAGGCTCAGGCCCAGTACCGGCGGGCAGTCATCCGGCTCAATACCGCAGTCGCCAAGGAGGTGATCGGGTTATGAAGACCAGAGGCCGAAGCGGAACCTTTTACGCCGCTCTCCTGCTCCTCGCAAACCTGGGTTGCCACGGAGGCGCGAAGACCCCTGAAGACGTATCAGTCAAGCAGTCGAATGCAGGCCGTGAGTCTGACCCCGCCAGTTCGACGAAGGGCTTCACGCTTGACGACAAGATGCTGGCCAACATCAGAACTCAAGAGGTACGGAGCCAGGAACTTCCTATGCTGCTGACCACGACTGGAAAGGTCCAATTCAACGAAGACCGGATCGCGCGCGTGCTGGCGCCGGCCAGCGGGCAGGTTCTGAGCCTGCATGTGAAGGTCGGCGATCCCGTCAAGAAGGGAGAGACTCTCTTCTACATAAACAGCCGCGAAGCGGCCGCGGCAATCACCGAGCACCTCGAGAGCCACAAAGACCTGCAGCTGGCGGAAAAGACGCACGCTATGACGCTCGATCTTTTCCAGCACCAGGCAGCGTCCGTGATGGCCCTGCGGCAAGCCGAGAGCGACCTCGCCAAGGCGCGGGCCCACGTCGCGCGGACGGAGGAGTCACTGCGCGTTCTTGGGCTCGACGTCGACCGAAGCGAACGGAGCGAAAGGCTCGACTCCCGTATCCCGGTCCGCTCGCCCCTGGGTGGAACGGTGATCGAGCGGCGCGTCACGGAGGGGCAATTTGTACAGCCGGACAGCAATCCGCTCCTCGTGGTTGCGGATCTCTCGACCGTGTGGGTCCTGGCCGACATCTTCGAGCACGATCTGCACCTGGTGAGCCTGGGGCAGAAGGCAGAGGTCAGCACTGTGGCCTATCCTGACAAGCGTTTCATGGCGCGGGTCAGCCGCATCAGCGACAGTCTTGATCCCACGACGCACACGGTCAAAGTGCGGTTTCTTGCGGACAACTCCACGGGCCAGCTTAAGCCCGAGATGTTTGCCACTGTCACCCTGATCCTGAGCCAGGCCACGCAGGTTCTCACGGTTCCTGCCACGGCCGTATTTGTCGAAGGCGAGCGCAACTATGTATTCGTGCTCCAATCCGATCATCACTTGACTCGGCAGCAGGTGAACGTGGTGCCCGATCCCTCGGGCCGGGCGCGCGTGGTTGGCGGGCTCCAGGCCGGGGACAGAGTTGTTTCCGATGGCGCGCTCTTGTTGCAACTGGAGGAAAGCAAGAAAGAATCCTCTTAGGCTCAGTGGTCCTTATCACAAACACTTCGCGTCTTAGTGGTAAAGGTTTTGCCCAATCCACCGCAAAGACACGAAGACGCGAAGAAGCGCTAACAATGCTCACGAAAATCATAGCCTTTGCCCTGCACCAGCCTTTCTTTTTGCTCCTGGCGACCGGGCTCTTCATAGCGGGGGGAGTCGCCGCATTCCAACAGCTTCCGATCGAGGCGTTTCCTGACGTGACGGACGTTCAGGTTGCGGTAATCACCCTTTTCCCCGGCCACGCCCCGGAAGAAGTGGAAAAGCAGGTGACGATCCCTCTCGAGGTCGCTCTCAGCGGCCTTCCGCATTCGGTCCGGCTCTTTTCCCATACTCAGTTCGGCCTGTCCTTCGTTTACATCACCTTCGATGATGCCGTCGATAACTACTTCGCGCGCCAGCAGGTCCTGGAGCGGCTCCAGGGAGTCGAGCTCCCCGTCGGCATCGAGCCCCAGATTGGCCCGCTCTCTTCCCCGATCGGCGAGATCTACCGGTACATACTCAAGGGCGACAACTACACCGCGACCGACCTGCGCTCGACCCAGGACTGGGTGGTCGAGCGTCAATTGAAGACGGTGCCCGGGGTCGCGGATGTGGTCAGCCGGGGGGGATTTATCAAGCAGTACCAGGTGGACCTCGATCTCGACAAACTCAAAGCTTACAACGTCACGCTGCAGCAGGTCTTCACGGCGCTCGCGCGGTCGAACGCCAATGCCGGCGGGAGTTTCCTCGAACAGGGCGAACAGCAATACCTGATTCGCGGCATCGGTCTGTTCCGTTCCAGCAACGACATCGGCAATGTCTTGGTGGCTGAGCGTAACGGCACGCCGCTGCTCATCAACGATATCGCCACAGTCAGCCACAGTACCGTGCCGCGCCAGGGAATTGTAGGCAAAGACAAAGAGGACGAAGTCGTCACAGGCATCGTGCTGATGCGCAAAGACGAGAATCCGACGGCGGTTCTTTCCGCCTTGAAGGAGCGAATCAAAACCCTCAGTCAAACCGTCCTGCCCAAGGGCGTGGCGATCGTCCCCTACTACGATCGCAAGTGGCTGATCGACACTACACTCAGGACCGTATTCAAAAACCTCACCGAGGGGGCGCTCCTGGTCCTTTTGGTGCTCTATCTGTTTCTGGGCAGCTTGCGCTCGGCCGGGATTGTTGCGCTCATCATTCCGCTCTCGCTCCTGAGCACGTTTGTGGGACTGAAGCTGCGCGGCATTCCGGCCAACCTCCTGTCACTCGGCGCGATGGATTTTGGCATCATCGTCGACGGCGCAGTGATTGTTGTGGAGAATATTTTCCGGCGGCTCTCCCACCATTCCGGTCCCCGCGACCGGCAGTCGATAGCGGCGGTAATCCAGGAAGCTACCGTGCAGGTGGGGCGCCCGACGCTCTTCTCGATGCTGATCATCATCCTCGCCCATATCCCGATATTTACTCTGCAGCGCCACGAAGGCCGCATCTTCGCGCCGATGGCTTATACGGTGACTTCGGCTTTGATCGGCTCCCTTCTTTTCTCCCTGACGCTTGTTCCTCTGCTCTGCTTTTACTTTCTCAGGAAGGGACTGCCGGAAAAGGAGAACCTGCTCGTCCGGACCTGCGCCCGCCTGTACCGTCCGGCGCTGGTCGCCGCGCTGAGCCACCGCAGGCTTGTGACCGCCGGCGCCGTGGCCGCCATGGGCGCCAGCCTGGCGCTCGTGCCGCGGCTGGGAACCGAATTCTTGCCCGAGCTGAACGAGGGTACCATCTGGATCAACCTCACGTTGCCTCCAGGGATCTCGGTCAGTGAAACCTCAAGGGTCACCGCCCGCCTGCGCTCGGAAATCCTGAAATTTCCGGAGGTTGTTTCCACCATTTCTCAAGCGGGCCGTCCCGAGGATGGCACGGACCCGAAGCCCATAAACATGGTCGAGATCTTCGTCGATCTTAAACCGCAGGAGGAGTGGACACGGAAGATCTCAAAAGAAAAACTGATCGAGGAGATGCAGGCGTCCCTCGAGGCCATCCCGGGTATCAAGCCGAGCTTCTCGCAACCAATCCGGGACAACGTCCTGGAGAGCATCTCGCAGATCGACGGACAGATCGTGATCAAGGTATTCGGGGAGGACCCCGCGGTGCTGCGCTCGAGGGCTCAGGATGTGCTTGAGACAATCTCCGGCGTGCGCGGAGTCGCCCGCGCTTTTGTCGATCGGGCGGGGGCGGTGCCCCAGCTGCAGATCGAGATCGACCGGCAGCGCGCGGCCCGCTATGGCCTCAACGTCTCGGATGTAGAGGACGTGATCGAAACGGCGCTCGGCGGCAAGGCGGCGACCGAGATCTGGGAAGGGGAAAAGCGATTCGGCGTCGTCGTCCGGCTGCGAGAAGAAGCGCGGCGCGACGTCAACGCGATCCGCAGCATCCTCGTCGATACGCCGGCAGGGCTGCGCATCCCGCTCGATCAGGTCGCGACAGTGGCCATCCGGAGCGGGAGTATGAACATCAGCCGCGAATCGGGATTGCGCGTCTCGGCCATCGGAGTTTTCATCCGGGGGCGTGACATGGGATCCGTCGTCAGCGAAATGCAGCAGCGCGTAAAGGCGGCCCTGACCCTCCCAACGGGCTATTTCATTACCTGGGGCGGAGAGTTCGAGAACCAGGAGCGCGCCATGAAGCGCCTCGCGATCATCGTCCCGATCAGCGTTCTGGTCATCTTCCTCGTGCTCTTCGACGCCTTCAATTCAGCCCGGAACGCCGCGTTGATTCTGCTGAACGTCCCCTTTGCGCTGATCGGGGGCATAGTCGCCCTGTTTGTCACGGGGATTCACCTGAGCGTTTCGGCCGCCATCGGGTTCATCGCGCTCTTTGGCCAGGCGGTGTTAAATGGGGTGGTGATGGTGAGCTACTTCAATGAGTTGCGTCAGAAAGGCTCCTCTACCTTTGACGCGGTCGTTGAGGGCGCTGTCCTGAGGCTGCGCACGGTCCTGATGACGTCGTTGCTCGCGATGCTCGGCCTGTTGCCCATGGCGCTCTCGCATGCAATCGGCTCGGAGGTTCAGAGACCCCTGGCCCTGGTCATCATCGGAGGCCTGATTTCGGCCACGATACTGACGTTGGTCGTCCTTCCAACCTTGTACCTGGTGTTCGAGAGAGAGAAGTCTCCGATCCGGACCTGACCTGCGAGGTGTTAGACACTTAGGGCACGCTGGAAGCGTGCGCTCCCAGGGATGACCTTCGCGTCTCTGTGGTGAGGTTCGGAGCTTTAGCCTGCTATGGGCCCAGGGCAGCCTGAAGGCTGCGCAACTGGTCTTCCAACTGTTTGCGGGCAATGAACTGGCCAATCTGGCTGCTCACCGTAGCGAACATCGCCAGCAACTCGTTATCCGGCCGGTAGTCGTTTTCATGGGCAGAAAGGCTTGCCACGAATTACACGAATTAACATTAACAATTCGTGGAATTCGTGAAATTCGTGGCAAGTACCTTCCGGCGTCAGGCCTTTCTCCACACTCTCGGGTCACATCTGTCAGGGGCTCGCGAATTGAAAGCGCCCGCGACGCGTGCTACTTTGACGCGGTGCGCTGGACACACCTGCTTTTTGGCTGCGTTTGCGCGGCCGTGCTGTGGAGCCGCACCGAACACCCGGCCAGCCAAATCCGCTACCGTGACATCTCCAACGAGTGCGGAATTCGTTTCCGTCACACCGGGGGCTCCGCAGAAAAGAGATACATCTTTGAGACGATGAGCGGCGGGGTCGTCCTGTTCGACTACGACAACGACGGCCTGATCGATGTGTACCTCGTCAACGGATCGTCGCTCGAGATCCTCGCCGGAAAGGCGCAGCCGGTTCGAAGCCGGCTGTTCCGCAACCTCGGCCGCGGGCGCTTCGAGGACGTGACCGAGAGGGCAGGCGTCGGCGGCACCGGCTGGGGCATGGGCGGGTGCGCGGCCGACTACGACAACGACGGTTGGACGGACCTCTACGTCACGAACTTCGGGCGTAACGTCCTCTACCACAACAACGGAGATGGGACCTTTACCGATGTGACCGGGCGAGCGGGTGTCGGCGACCCGCGCTGGTCGACCGGAGCGGCCTGGGCCGATTACGACCGCGACGGCTACGTCGATCTCTTCGTCGCGAACTACGTCGCGATCGACCTCGAGAACCTGCCGCAACTGCCGGCGGGAAGCAAGTACTGCCAGTACCGCGGAATCCCGGTGATGTGCGGGCCCCGCGGCCTGCGGGGCGCCGGGGACGCGCTCTACCACAACAACGGAGATGGGACCTTTACCGATGTGACCGGGCGAGCGGGTGTCGGCGACCCGCGCTGGTCGACCGGAGCGGCCTGGGCCGATTACGACCGCGACGGCTACGTCGATCTCTTCGTCGCGAACTACGTCGCGATCGACCTCGAGAAC
>QHZE01000103.1 GCA_003225335.1 Acidobacteriota bacterium | reverse complement strand
AGCGCGCAGCCAGTCGATCCCGGTCGGAAAGAAGGGCGGTTTCGTGTGCCTTGCCTCCTTTTGCGACTGGGATCCAGGCGAGACTCCGCCGCCGGTTGAGGACGCAGTCGAGAAAGTGGGCCAGCGGCTGGCCGAGACGGTCTTCGTTTACGACGACGGCGCCGAACAGGCGCTTCCCATCCGGCGGCGCTTCGAAGTGAATTCGGTTTCGATCAACTGGGGTCACCTGGCTTATGCCGCTCTGCCGCATCGCAAGGACACTCCCCGCAAGCTGACGGACGCCCTTCCGAATGGCACCTGGTGGGGCGAGCTCCAGACCGGCGTGGACGATGGCGCCTATGGCGGAGGGCCGCTGGGGACTCTCTGGATTTCCGCCCTGGCCAATCCCCGCCCCCAGCAAGCGATCAAGTCGATTCGACTCCAGGCTGTGGGTGAGGATCCGCTCCTGGTTTGCGGTCTGACATTGTTTCACGGGCGGGAGAATCCGTTGCGCTGCGAGCGGCTGAGTCTGTACCGGCTCACACTTCCCGAGGCGACGGCGGAGGAGAAAGACCGCTGGAAGGTGGAAGTCGATTTGGGCGTCGTGGCGCGCAGCTTCGTGCTGCCGGAATTTGACGGTAACGCCTGGCTCTCGGCGCCCGGCAAGGGCTTGGGCGAGCGCGCCGAGCCGGTGAAGGGCGCCAGGCATCTCTATGCGGAAGTCACGGCAAGTTCCGAAGCGACTCTCATTCTCAGCGACGCCAGGACCGGCAAGCGATATGAATTCGATCTTGGGCAAGCGACGGTGGGCAAGGAACTCGAAGCGCGCTCCGCCGGAGCCAGGGTCGAGATCCTCGAACAAGAGAAGGTGTGGCTGCACGGGCAGGTGGTCGATGCCGGCACGGGCCGGCCCACGCCGGTGCGGCTGGCATTCCGGGCGACGGATGGAAGGTATGTCCCGCCGTACGGACATCGGACTGAAATCAACGACGCGTGGTTTCAGGACTATGGCGCGGATGTGAAGCTGATGGACAGTTCGTTTGCCTATGTCGACGGCACGTTTCAAGTCGAGCTGCCGGTGGGAGAGCTCTACGTGGAAATGACGAAGGGCTTCGAGTACGGCGCGGTGCGCAAAAAACTCACCATCGAGCCCGGGCAGCGCGAGCTGAAGCTCGAAATTGCGCGGCACGTGGACCTGCGCTCCAAGGGCTGGGTGACGGCCGACACGCACGTGCATTTTCTCTCGCCTTCGACGGCGGTGCTCGAGGGCCAGGCCGAAGGAGTGAATCTGGTGAGCCTGCTCGCCGCCCAGTGGGGCGATTTGTTCACCAATGTCGGTGATCTCTCCTATGGGCCGCTGATTTCCAAGGATGGCGAGACCATGGTCCAGGTCAGCACCGAAAACCGCCAGCACCTGCTCGGTCACCTGGGATTGGTTGGAGGTCACGGCGCTCCGGCATTCCCCATGTCTGCGAGCGGCCCGAGCGAAAGCTACCTCGGCGACCCGCTCTGGAACAGTCTCGCCGCGTGGTGCGACGCGCAGCGAGCCCGCGGCGGCCTGGTCGTCGCGGTGCATTTCCCTTATCCCACGGCCGAGCTGGCGGCGGACATCGCGCTGGGCAAGATCGATGCGGTGGAGCTTTACCCCTACGGCGAACACTTCAACACGCTGCGCTTCTACGACTGGTATCGCTACTTGAATTGCGGCTACCGCGTGCCCTGCGTGGGCGGCACGGACAAGATGGGAGCTTACATGCCGGTCGGCGCGAATCGCACGTACGCTTACCTGGGACAGGAGGAATTCACCTTCGACAACTGGGCCGCCGCCGTCCGCAAGGGAAACACCTTCATGACCACCGGACCATTGCTGCTTTTCCGCGCCGATGGTCACGCGCCCGGCGACGAAATCACACTCGGTGCAGGCGGGGGAACTATCGAAGTCGAGGTTGAAGCGCGGAGTTCCGTGCCTTTCCGGCGAGTGGAAATAGTCCTGAACGGCAAGGTGGTGGCGTCGCAAGAGGCGAAGACCGCGACGCGCGAGCTGATGTTGAAGGAAAAGGTGCAGGTCCCGGGAGCGGGCTGGCTCGCGGCGCGTTGCGCGGCGGACCTCGGGTCCACGACCCGCTGGGGTCTCGGCATTCAGGCCCACACCTCGCCCGTGTATGTGCGCGTCCCCGGGCAGGAGCTTTTCTCAGAGCCGGCAATCACCTACATGCTGACGCTCGTCGAAGGCGCGGAGACTTGGGTCAACAACCTCGCCACGCGCCCGGATCCGGAGAATCTTGCTCGCGTCCGCAAAACCCTCACCGACGCGCGCGAGCATCTTCACAAGCGGCTCCACGACCACGGGATCAAACACTGATGGTTTGTCCAGGGCCGAAGGCCGGGCAGTGCGTGAGGGCGCGGACTGCCATTTGAAATCTCAAATTTGAAATTTGAAATGTTTCCCCAGCCTCACGGCCGGGATAAAGATTGCGGAAGAAGAATGAGCACCGAAGGTGCGGCACGCGTGGAGTGCCGGTCCTTCGAACCTCCTACCACGCAGATGGATCGCTGGCGTCCCGCCCGTGGGAACCGAGGATCTAGCCTAACCTGGTCATGGCCGAGACGGCCCTGCCACGGACTAGGTCCACTTCGTGCGCACAAAGTTCACAAATCAGTCAAATTTGTATAACAAGCGAGACGGGATAACAGGATGGACAGGATTTTTGATCCTGTCATCTTTTTGGCGCTCCGCATCTCTGGGGGAAACAATGGCATTAGACTCCCCTGGAGACATTATACCGATGCTCCTTAATCCCGAAGCTCAATCTGGGATCGGGGTGCCTCATCAGTATCAGTACCTGGCGCGGCGATCGCAAGGGTTCGTTGAGAGCTTGCGTAGCGCCACGTGGTCCAGAGCCACCATGACGATCCCAGGAGGAATACCGGCGCGCGAAATGCCGGGAATACGAGGACCAGATAAGCGACACCGGAAAACAAACCGATGCCTATTGCGACTGTCAAGAAGGACGTGATAATCAGCTTCATCTGGCGCTCCTCGAATTCGACTGCTGTGTGGTGAGATGCGAATGTGTGCGCCTAACAGCTTACTTTATTCACACTCCAGATCAATCCCCCAGATGTATTAGTCCTGCGAGTGCGCCCGCAACCATAAGCCTTCGCAGCCTAAAGGCTGAACTCCAAACGTTTTTGTGTCTGGCCTACCCGGGGCGATCGGGAGTAAAGTGTAAGAGCTTCGGCTTACGCCGGCAGCTCGAAGTGTGAGTTTGTCGAGCCCTTCACCCTTGCATGGAGACCAAACGACATGATTCGACCTTACCCCGTTTTCATCCTTCTTGTTATGACCGCTTTCGTGGCGCTGCTGACGCCGTTTCCAGATGCGGCCCGTGCGGCAACCGTCCAACAAACGGCGAAAGAAGCGCCAGACGATCCGGTAATCGTCCGGGTCCAGGGCCAGCCCATCACCGAGAAGCAGGTTCTCGATGCGATCGGCCAGATCGCGCAGAGCGGCCAGCGGACCGCGGAGCAGCTGCAGAAAAAAGACGTCGCTTTTTTCAAGGATGCCGTGGAAAACCTGATTCGCTTCGCCCTCCTGCGGAAAGAAGCCCAGGAGAAACAGATGACCGTCGACAAAGCGAAACTGGATCAGGCGGTCCAAGAAATCGTGCGGCGCTTTCCTTCGGAAGCAGAGTTCCGGAAGGCCCTGGCAGCCCAAGGGGTTTCCGAAGCAGACATGCGGAAATCCCTCGAAGACAATCTGCTCTTTAATCAGGTTCTGGAGGTGGCGCTAAAGGACCTGGCAGGCCCGTCGGACGAACAGGTAAAGAAGTTTTATGACGACAATCCCCAATATTTCGCGGCGCCCGAACAGGTTCATGCAGCGCACATCCTCCTGAAGCTGGCCAAGGAGAGTACACCCGACCAGAAGGCGGAGGCACGCAAGAAACTGGAGGGCATCCGCGCCGACATCGAGAGCGGCAAGATCCAGTTTGCTGAAGCCGCCACTAAGAACTCCGACGACCAGGGCACGGCGAAAAGCGGCGGAGACCTGGGGTTCTTTCCCCGGGGCCAGATGGTCAAGCCCTTCGAGGAGGCAGCCTTTTCAGCCAAGGCCGGAACCCTGACCCCGGTGGTGGAGACTCAGTTCGGCTTTCACCTGATCCAGGTGATCGAAAGCAAGCCGGCAGGGAAGGTGCCGCTCGAGGAATCGAAAGACAAGATCCGAGCTTTCCTGGACCGAAAATCGAAGCAGGAGGCCGCGGGCCAATATATGGAGGGTCTCCGCAAGAAGGCGACGATCGAGACCGTCATGACCGAAGAGGAGTGGGTCAAGCGCCACGGTCCGCGGTGATTCCCTAACTCCTAACAACGAAGTCACAGGTTTAGAGTTCAGCCTTCAGGCTGCACAGACTATGAGCAGGCTAAAGCCTGAACTCCAAACCAAGCCAATCCGGGCGGTCCACGAGCTCACAGGTATGGAGTTCAGCCTTCAGGCTGCACTGGCTATGAGCAGGCTAAAGCCTGAACTCCGAACCACGAGCTCGCGATCTCCTTTGTGCGGGTATGGAATTCAGCCTTCAGGCTGCACAGACTATGAGCAGGCCAAAGCCTGAACTCCGAACCCTGCCCGTCTTTTTTTGAACACTTGTGCCGCGCTTTGGACTCTTTGACGTTCGTATGTCGTTTTACGGAGAAGACACTCAGAGAAGCACGGATACCCACCCCTGCGGCTGACGTCAACCTCTGTCGAAAGATAGAGAGGATACTTACGATGAAAGAAAGACTGACCCTTGCCTCCATGCGGTTCCCCTTGCCGGCGATACTCGTTTTATTGATCTATGTTTTGAGTCCCCTTCGTGCCACTCCCCAACAGGAGCCGCCGGCGGAAGGACCTGCTCTCAATAAGGCCTTGGCCAGAAGGGCGCTGCCCGGAACACACGACCTGCAGCTCATCGTTCGGCTCACCAGACCCTCCGTGGTCGAATGGGCCCGGGCGGAAGAAAGCCGCGCCCCGGCGCAGCGCCCCAGCTCTGCCGGCGGCCGTTCGCACATGGACCTGCAATCGTCGCGGGCCCGCTCGTATCAGGGAGAGTTGGCCGCTGATCGTCGCCAGTTCATCGAGAATATGGCCGGTCTGAGCGGGGTCGAGATTCAGGGTTCGCTGGATACGGTTATGAACGCGGTGATCGCTCGCGTTCCGATGGAGCACTACAGTCGCGTGCGTCGCATGCCCGGCGTGGGAAAGGTTTACTTTTCCCGGCCGCAAAGATTGGTGCTCGATGCCTCCGCCGTCCTTCTGAACGCACAGAGCCTGTGGGACAAAGCAGGAGGACGATCGCAGGCCGGACGCGGCGCGAAGATAGGGATCATAGACTCCGGCATCGATTTCACGCATCCGATGTTCACAGGCAGTTCCTTGACGGCCCCCGCCGGATATCCGAAAGGGGAGTCTGCTTTCACGAATGGCAAAGTGATCGTGGCTCGCAATTACATAAACCTTCTCGCGCATCCGCAGCCGGTGAGCAATGCTTCTGACGAGGTCGGGCACGGGACCTTTGTCGCGGCCGAAGCGGCTGGGAACCAGGTAACGGCGCCGCTCGCCACCATATCCGGTATGGCTCCCGGCGCGTTTCTCGGAAATTACAAAGTCTTCGGGACACCCGGGATCAACGACACCGCTACCACGGCGGCGATAGTCGCAGCCATAGATGCGGCGGTAGCGGACGGGATGGACGTGATGAGCCTGAGTCTCGGCGCTTTGGATTACGCCGTGCCGTCGGATGACCCGGAAGTCGCCGCCATTGAAAACGCCGTCGCCGCCGGAGTTGTCGTTGCCGTTGCCGCCGGAAACGATGGGCCCGGCACCCACACGATCAGCAGCCCGGGCTCGGCCCCAAGCGCCATCACCGTAGGGTCGGTTTCGAATTCGCGCACCTTCAGTCCCCAACTCCGTGTAACAGCTCCCTCCCCGGTTCCCTCCAACCTCAGCAACATCAGCTACCTTTCCGGGGACGGTCCATCCATCACGGCCCCAATCTCATCGAGCGGCGTCGTGGACGTGCAAACTCTCAACGACAACGGATTGGCCTGCTCCGCCCTTCCTTCTGGAAGCCTGAGAAGCAAGATCGCTCTCATTGAGCGCGGCTCCTGCACCTTTGCCTCAAAGGTAAGCAATGCCGCATCAGACGGCGCAATTGCGGTCATCGTCTACGACAATATCGCGAATGAGAATCTCATAAGCATGGCGGGACTGAGCGACACGAAGATTCCGGCGGTCATGATTTCCAATTCCGACGGCTTAGCCCTCAAGGATTTTCTCGCCGCGCACGCAGGGGCGACGCAGGTGGAAATTGACGCGGAACAAACGGTCTCTCTGAAACCGACCACTCCACGAATTCTTTCATCCTTTAGCGCAGAGGGCCCCGCCGCTGACTTCAGCATCAAACCGGACCTCGTGGCAATCGGCGAAAATGTGTATTCCGCGACCCAAAACAGCAATTCCCAGGGTGAAATGTACAGTCCGGCAAGGTACATCGTGGTCTCGGGGACCAGCTTCTCCACGCCGATGGTGGCCGGAGCGGCAGCGGGTGTTCGACAGCTCCTCCCTCAACTCAATGCGCTCGACGTAAAGTCCGTGCTCACCAGCACCGCGAGCCGAAGCCTGACTGTAGACGGGAAAACTCCGCCAACCGTAATTCAAGCGGGGAGTGGCCTGCTCGACATGGGCAGCGCGTCCGCGGCTCAAGCGGTCTTTACTCCCAGCAATCTGAATTTCGGAACGCAATCATACTCCGGGAGCCTTTCTCTAACCCGAGCTCTCTCCATACGGAACATCTCCTCAACGACGGATCAGTACGCAATATCCGTCGATCCAATCGATTACAGTCCCGCGCTCACGTTCGACCAGGGCACGACAGGATCCGTAGCTCCCGGGCAAACGGTCAGCATCAACCTTTCGTTACAGGTGACCGCTCCGCTCGGGGGCGGAATTCAGGGTTTTGTCTTGATCAAGAGCGCCCAGACGTCGATCACTTACCGAGTCCCCTACTGGGCCGGCCTTTATGTGCCCGACCCTTCGCGCGTTTTGTTGGTTTCGCAAGGTTCATCGGGGACGGACAGGTTCGGCGCGCTTGCCGCCGCGCTGGCGGCGGCGCGGCCTGGCAACATCATCGAAATCAGCGACAGCGGCACCTATGCCGCTGGACTGACAATCAGCACCAACAGCGAGGGACTGCCGCTCAACGGCATTACGATTCGCGCCGCGGCGGGCCAAACGCCCACTCTGGATGGAACGGGACTGGGCGATCAGGCGGACATAATGATTGTTGGGCTTCAGAACGTGCTCCTCCAGGGGCTAAAGATCACGGGCGGCTCGACGGGAGTCCAGCTTCTTCAATCGTCCCTGGATTTCCCTCTTTCTGCAACGATCGATCATTGCAATATCTCGGGCATGTCCGAGGGAGTCGACCCGACGGGACTGGAAATAGATGGTGGCGGAACGGTCGAAGTAACTCAATCGACCATTTCAAATTGCAGTGGAACGGGAATCCTTGCGGATGAGGGCGCGTATCTCACCCTGCTTTCCTCGACAGTTCAGAACAACGGAGACGGCGGTGTCGATGCGCTCTTTTCCAATATCGATGTGCTGAACTCCACCGTGACGAACAACACCAGTGCAGGTCTGGTTCTCTATGGCTGTTCCGGGACGATTGACGGGAGCGTCTTTTCCGCCAACCTGGGGTCGTTTGGGGACGGGATCGAGGTCGCGGACGGCAACTTTACCATCACGAACAACACCTTCGATTCGAACGATCGCGCGGGAATAGGATTCTTTTCCATGATGGGCACGGGTGCGGGACCTGTTGCCTATTTCGCCAGAAACATCGTGCACCTGAACAAGATCTATGGGGTGCTGTCGAATCCCGGGAGGGATCTGCGGATTGACGCAAATCTGATCAAGGACAATGGGCGAGGAATTCGCCTGACAGGATCCACGTCCGCCTTGCTCACCAACAACATGATCGTCCGGTCCACGAACGGAAGTTCAGGCGATGGAGTAGAAGTGGCAGGGAGCACCGTTGCGCGATTGGTGAACAATACGATTTATCAGAACGCTCTCCAGGGGATCGTCCTCTCATCCGGCGCTTCGGTTTCCGTCTTCAACACGATCGTCAGTTCGAATCGAAGCGGCGATATCCAAGGGCTCGGAGCAGGCGACATTCAATTCTCCCTTGTGGGGGACAGGACACTCTCGAGCGGCCACAACATCACAGGCAATCCCAAGTTTGTAGCTCCCGATGCAGATGTCTTTGATCTGTCGCCCGGCTCGCCCGCGCTGGATGCCGGCTCGAATGGCGCCGCGAATCTGCCTTTCCTCGACTTTAATCGGCGGCTGCGAGTGGCCGGGACGGCCGCGGCGGGCGCCAACGTCGACATCGGCGCAACCGAGTTGAATTCTTCCTATCCCCTGGTGTTTCCGCTCGTCGCGAATGGCAGCCAGCCTGCCCTCGGGGACAGCCTTACGACGGGCATTGCCACGGTTAACTACGGCAACAATCCGGCTGCTGTGAGTTTCACGGCCTACACCGGATCGGGAGCATTGCTGAGCGGGAGCACGAATCCGGCGGCACGGTCGATCAATCCGGGCGCGCAACTGCCGATCCTTGGATTTCAGCTGTTCGGCTACGACTTCGCGAGTTCGAGTCTGGGAGGTGTACTGGCAAGTTCCCTGCAGCGCCTCGCCGGATTCTTTGTGATTTGTGATTCAGATTTCACACGCTTTGTGGATGGGGTCACGGTTTCCGATCAGGCGGACACCGACCTGATTCTCATGCGACATGAGTTTGACGCATCGGGAAGGGCCACATATGTGCTGTTCAATCCCGGCGTCAACGTTGCAAACGTGACGGCGACTCTCTATTCCTCCTCCGGATCTGCGATGGATGTCCCGAAGAGCGCAACCGTGGCTCCCAAGGGACAGGTTCTCTTCGGATTCAATGCCGTGACCAGCTCATCGGGATATGTTCGTGTCCGGTCGGACCGGCCGATAACCGGACTGGAGCTCTACGGGCCTGCGGACAAGCTCTCGGCGCTGGTAGCAGTTTCCCCTGGATCTGAGGCTCGACTTTTCTTCCCGCATTTCGCCGCGAATCAGGGCTTCACAACTCTTATCGGAATGGTCAACTCCAATTCGACGGTGACGAACCTTGTCCTCACGGCCTACGGCGACGATGGCCTGCCTCAGGGAACCCGGGCATACGTCACGCTTCAACCAAACGCGCAGCTCCTGCAGTCGGTGAACGACCTCTTTGATATCGGGCAAGGGTCTCTGGTGACGGGATACGTCATCGCGGAAAGCGATCAGTCCGGGATTCAGGGGTTCGCGTCGTATCACTTTGACGACGGGACCCACCAGTCGGCTGCCGCAGTTCCGTTTGACTCGGTACTGCGACAGCGTCTTCTGTTCTCCCACGTCGTCCACCAGGTTCCGGCCGGCGGAGGCGGCACGTATCAAACCGGAGTAGCGCTGTTGAATCCATTTGGCGTGCCGGTCGAGTACACGATCCGCGTGTACGACAGCCCAGGGAACGTCGTCGCGGAGAGGAAGGATATTCTCGGGCCCCGGCAGAAGGTCGCAAAGATTCTTAGCCATCCGGTGGCAGGGGCAGGATTCTTCACTCAGTCTCTTCCCTTGTCCAGCGGGCACATCGAAGTCCTGACGGACTATGGACTGATGGGATTGGAGGTCTTCTTTACCGAGGACCTCTCCCAGCTTGTGATCGTCCGGGCGCAAAGCGCGAATTAGCTTCGCCTGAAGAGCGAAATCGTGAAATCCCTTCCATCGCAGCTCAGCCTTCGGGCTCCACGCGCCAGGGCAGGCTAAAGCCTGAACTCCGAACTTCACCGCACGAGCTCAGGCATGGAGTTCAGCCTTCAGGCTGCACCGGCTATGAGCATGCTAAAACCTGAACTGCGAACCAACCGGTGAGCTCATCGCAGTACGGAGCTGCAATTTTTCCCTTTACCAGAAAGCGCTGGTGTCGCACACTCGTGCAGTAGCCCCTCGCCTGTCCAACGGTCAATTCATGCCGGATCGTAGCTCTCTCTAGCCAGTAAATGGGAAAATGAGTGAAAAGAATTGACGCTCACGCCAGGTCGCGGCCAGTACGTCAGTCGCTGACTCAAGAGGATGAAGCAATGGAGACTAAGCCAAAGCCTGAAGTTGGAGGACGTTGGAGCATTGAACGCGAAGCGTTCAATCTCGAGCAAATCCACATCCTCGAGCGGATCGCTGTAGGAGCGCCTCTTAAAGAGGTACTGGAACGAATCGTACTGCTCATCGAACAACAGGGCGACGGACTCGGTTCGATCCTACTTCTCGACCGGGAGCAGGGGCGCGTAGTGCATGGCGCCGCCCCAAACCTTCCCGGGGAGTTTTCGCGTGCCATTGAGGGGGCTCACATCGGCCCGCAAGCTGGTTCGTGCGGCACGGCGGCTTACCGAGGCGAGCGTGTGATCGTTCGGGACATCGAGACACACCCTTACTGGAAGGACTACCGCCAATTCGCCCTGCCGCACGGTTTGCGCGCATGCTGGTCGTCACCCATTTTCTCTCCGGCGCGTGAAGTTTTGGGAACGTTCGCGGTCTACTACCCCGAGCCACGCGAACCCAAAGAAGATGAGCTCCACTGGGTGGATTCGGCTACCCATCTTGCTGCCATAGCCATCATGAAGAACCAAGGCGAACTCGCACTGCGGAGGAGCGAGGCGCGTTACCGGCAGATACTTGAAACCACTCATGAAGGGGTCATAAGTCTTGACATCGACGCAAAGGTAAAATTCGCCAATCGGCGCGCCGGGGAAATGCTGGGTTACGGATCAAGCGAGCTTCTCGGTCGAAATGTTTCCGAGCTGCTGGAT
This sequence comes from Acidobacteriota bacterium, assembly GCA_003225335.1. Classification (GTDB taxonomy): domain Bacteria; phylum Acidobacteriota; class UBA6911; order UBA6911; family UBA6911; genus Gp18-AA60. The sequence continues at coordinate 1,057 of QHZE01000103.1, read as the reverse complement.
CCGTCTGAACGACGCAAAGTCGAAGCGATGCTCGCCCGGCGCCGACGCGGGATGAGCGATCAATACGAGGTCCATATGCGAACGCGAGAGGGAAGAGACCTTTGGGTGATCATCGCATCCAGCGCTGTCGTCGATGAGTCCGGTGAAGTCGCGGGCATGCTCGGGATGCTGACAGATATCACCCACCGCAAACAAACGGAGATCGTGCTGGGAAGGAGCGAAGCGGAGCTCCGGACGATGTTTGAAAGCGCGGCGATCGGAATGGCACTCGTGGATCCCATAACCCGCCCCGTGAAGTGCAACCCGGCGTTGGAAAAGTTCCTCGCCTACAGCGCGGCCGAATTGGGGCAAACGACCCTGCTCGAATTAACCCATTCCGACGACTGCTCGCGGTTCTGGAGAAAAAGCGCCTGTTGGACTTGGGTGAATACGATTCCTTTCAAGTTGAAGCTCGCCTTCATCAGAAGGCCGGGCAATATGCTTGGGCGCGGATCACGATCTCTCAGATCCGCTTGCCGGACGGGACAACGCCGAACGCCGTGGTTATGGTCGAGGACATTCGCGAGGGCAAGAGGCTCGAGAAAGAAATCCGCGCCGCCGAGCGGCTTCGCGCGCTGATCTTCGACAGTGTGGGCGACGTGCTCTACTACATCGGCGTCGAGGGGAACGGGCGATTCCGATTTTTATCGGTCAATGAGACGTTTCTTCGCGCGACCGGGCTCAGACAAGAACAAGTGATCGGACGTTTCGTCGATGAAGTGATTCCTCAGCCCTCTCTTTCCTTGGTGCTCGACAAATATGAGCGCGCAATCCTTGAGCGCCGTACTCAGAAATGGGACGAGGTCTCGGTTTACCCCTCCGGGACAAAATATGGCGACGTAACGGTCACGCCGCTTTTCGACCAGGACGGACGGTGCACCGGTTTGGTCGGAACGGTTCACGACATCACCGAGCGCAAGTATGCCGAAGAGCGTATCGCGGCTCAAGCGGCTCTTCTGGATCATGCGCGAGATGCTATCTTGCTCAGAGCGCTCGACGAGACCGTGCGCTATTGGAA
>QHZE01000572.1 GCA_003225335.1 Acidobacteriota bacterium | reverse complement strand
GGAATTGTACCATAAACGCCGGGCGCCGTCAGCTTCAGGCGCGTGTTAGGCCGCCCTCAAGGACTCATTCCGTCAGCACCTGACCACACGTAGATATGCTGACTGGCTCGATCGAATGCGATCATGACCGATCGGGCGACACGACGGCTGTTCCCCCGATACAACTCCGCGTTCAGCGCGACATCGTTAGCAGGATGCCGCCGAACCAGACCCTCAAACCACCATCCACTTGAGCGCAACGGAGCCCGCCCGCGCATCGCGTCCGCCGAGATGGGGACGAGCTCCTGGCGGAGTGAATCGGCTACCGATCCCACGACGTCAAACCGCAACCAACGCTCGTTTGTATCGATGTCGCCTTGAATGTGGATATCCACCGCCGATGCCGGCACCCAGTCTGGGAGCCACCCACGCGTACGTTCGCCAGCTTCCATGGCCTCACGGTACGTGGCATAGTGGCGATGGACCTGATCCATGTGACAGGCAGCGACAGTGACGATTGTAGACAGAACCGGCCAGCCTCGCAGAAAGATGGGAATCATCTGGGCGGCCTAACGGATCGCGCTTAAGCTGCGGCGCGCTGAAGAAAGACTCATTCCATAATCTAGGCGCGCCGTCAGCTTCAAGCGCGTGTTAGGCCGGTGGCGAGTACGAATCAGCGGGCGCATCGGGCTTCAACTGGTCAAGCAGTGTGGGCAACCAATCGCGGGGTGGGCCATCGCCCCACACGACTTCAAACGTCGCCCGGCCTGCTCGAGGGTGGTTGAGCGCAGCGACGAATACCTCGGCGACATCCGCACGGGCAATTCTGTAACGAATCGACAGCGGCAGCGGGCGTTGGGTCACGAGCAGCGCACGCTGGCCACCCGTGCGGTTCAGCAAGATCCCGGCTCGAATGATGGTGTACTCGAGCCCGCTCGCGCGAATCGCGTGCTCCGCCCGCTCGCGCCACACCAAGGTATTGCCTTTGTAGAAATTGAGGATGGCCGTGGACCACGAGCGGCTCGTAACACCACTGGCTGTCATGTACAGAAAGCGGCCGCCGAATCCCACCCGCTGAGCCGCAGCCAGCGTATTCACGACGCCGCCATACTCGGTTTCTCGAATGTGCCGCTCCGTCGTCGGGCGGCCACTCCGGCAACCAGCGGTAAATACCACGTGCGTGGCGCCCTCAAGGGCAGGGGGAAGCGTGTCTGGCTGCGTGATGTCACCGGTAATGAGCTCGAAGGTCGGTCCGAGCCTTGCCCGCGCGCTTTGAGGGTTCCGGGCAAAGACACGGACTGGTACACCTTGACGCTGCAGGGAGTGCGCAGTGAGAAGGCCCGTGCCTCTAGTACCGCCGATTACGAGGACGAGTGGGTCGGCACTCAAGAGTTAAAGAGACTCCCACATATCAAGGGCAGCTCCCATGGTGAAAAAGAACGGTGCAAAGAATACGTTAGATGCGGCAGCAACGAGGGCCACAAGAGAAATGGTCAGGGGCGTCCAGGCGAGGTTTCCCAGGATACTCAAAACGAAACCGGCGAGAAGCAGCGGAGGGAGATAAAACGCGATTGGGGCAAGGAAGCGCGACATGAAAGGCTCGTGGCTGTTTTTGAAGCTCCACACAATCACCGCTACTGATATGCCGACCGCGAGAGCACCCCAAAGCGTTGATGAGCCATGACGAGCGCCGAGGAACCCGGCTGTCGCGACGATGAGAACAACCGGGAGTGTTGCAAACATTGCGAGCTTTAGCAGCAACGAGCCTGGGGGGCCACCCAATGGATTGCGCCAACGAGATCGCTGACCGGACGGTCGAGGGGGGAGGACAGTGATCCAAGATGGCTGACCGGGCGGTCGTGTGAGGACGACGGTGACCCAAACTGCACTGAACCACACGATCGGTGCGAGAAGAATGCCAACCCCGATCCCCGCGTAAACGGGCACGTCACACACTGATCCAGGCGAGCAATGAGTTGCGCTATTCACCCAGGCAAGGGATCCAACGAAAACTCCGGCCACGGCTATGCATCCGATTACACCGGCAAGCAGATGTCGTTGATTCACGACGGTGTGGCCGCCTAACGGATCGCGCTTAAGCTGCGGCGTGCTGAAGAAAGACTCATTCCTTAGTCTACGCGCGCCGCCAGCTTCAAGCGCTTGTTAGGCGGCGCCCTCGGGCCCGACTCTCTCAAAACCGCCGTAAGCTTCTTCGGCGCGACCAAGCGCCACGCGTCACTGAGCAAATCCCGCAATACCGGTAAGGACACGCGGTCGAGCCGCACTCCAAGCCAGCGGCCCCGCCACTCGTTCCAGAAAGCGATGCCATCCCAAGAGACGAGGGCTTCGGCATTGGCAGGATCGGTCTTTACGACCACGGCCCTGTCACCATCCGGCAATGCCGCGAAGATCTTGTTCCGCACGCGGAAGTCGGGCACATCAAAGTGCGAGCGCTCGACGGCTTCCGGAAGCGCCAGAGCGAGGCGACGCACCGCAGCCAGTGTGATCCGACGTCGACGCCTCACACGACAGAGTCCACCATTGAAATCATTGGGTTCCGCCGCCTAACGGACTGCGCCTGAGCCGCGCGGCAGACAAATTAGCCACGTCGCATCTGTAGCCATCTTGGGGCGCCGGACCAACTCTTTCGCACTCGGCTAGGCTTGGCCAACTGTGCCAAGCGCAATATCTCCAGCTGGAACATAGGTGCACATCACAACGCCAGTTTTTGAAATCTTCGAAGCCACGAGCCGCAGTGCACATGGCCTTGCACCATTTTCAAACAGTCGCTTTCCACGGCCAAGAACGACGGGGTACACCCATGTATTGTATTCATCAATGAGCGATGCAGCTTGTAGCGTCTGAATTAGATTGCCGCTGCCAATGATTTGAAGGTCGTGTCCGGGCTGCCCCTTGAGCGCGGTTATGGCAGAAACGACGTCACCGCCAAGTACCGACGAATTGTTCCATCGCAATGACTTCAACGTGCGGGATGCCACATGCTTTTTTGCCGCGTTGAACGTCCTCGCAATCGGATTATCCTCTGTTTGGTAAGGCCAATATCCCTCGAATATTTCGTAGGTTTTGCGACCGAGTACAAGCTCTCGATCTTTACCATCGAAACCTGCCGCAGAAAGATCCATTGCTTCGTCTCCGAAAGCGAAGGCCCAACCACCTAACGTAAAGTTTTCGGTTGGATCTTCCTCCGGCGCTCCTGGCGCCTGCATGACACCGTCCAGTGATATAAATGTGGACGCAATGAGTCTTCTCATAACTCTCCTACGATTGGATGACATTGTGCGCGCTAACGTGATGCGCCTAAGCTGCGGCGCCGCACGTGAATGATCACAGATGCAATTCTACCAACGACAAGGGCGCCGTCAGCTACAGGCGCGTGTTAGGCAGACCGCGCCTGGACCTCTTCTGAGGTCATGCCGTAGAGGGGTGGCGTGGGGACGTTCAGAAGGCCGAGCATCAAGTAGATCTGGCCACGGTGGTGGGCTTCGTGCTCGACCATGGCCCGCAGCCATTTCCAAGTGGTGATCGGCGTGCCGGCTGGGGTGAGGCATTTCCGTTCAAGGTCGGCGTCCGTCAGCATCCCGAAAATCGCCTGCGATTCAAGCCC
>QHZE01000568.1 GCA_003225335.1 Acidobacteriota bacterium | reverse complement strand
CCCGCCTGGCTTCTTCTTTCAACCTCAAAGAGTAAAACCTTCTTGTATCCTCGGGGTAAAACCCGAAAATGTGGACGAGGCGCCGCCCTTCCTTCATTGCGGCCCAAAGCGCCTCGGCCGACGGTTCCTCTTTGGAATCGAAGTAACGCCCGGCCGCCTTCAGAAACGCGCGCGAGTCAAACTGCGGGAGATCCCGAACCAGCCTGTGGGTGGGGAGGATCGTGATTCCCTGGCCGGCAGTGTTGAAACACGCGACCATCCGTTTGTCGAACGACTCCAGACCGGCTGGAGCCCATCCCTTGGCTTCACACTCCCTCATGTAATTCAACGACGTTTCAAAGCGATGGTGACCGTCGGCGATAAACAGTTCTTGGGCAGCCATCGCTTCCTGGATCGTCTCAATCGCACTCCGGTCGGTCACCGACCATACCCGGTGCAGAGCGCCGAAATCGTCCTTTACTTCGATTTCGGGCGCACAGCCGGAGGCTTGCACATCGAGGATCCGGTTCACGGCCAGCCTGTCGTCGTTGTAAAGCATGAAAATCAGGTCGTCATTGCACTCCGTGCTGCGCATGAGCTGCAGGCGATCCATCTTGGGGCCGGCCAGAGTGCGCTCGTGCGGCAGAATTCCGGATGCGGAACGCTTCAAATCCAGGAGCGTGATGAATCCCTTTCGTATCTTTGTCTCGCCGTCGGTCTCGTAATCCTGATAATAGACATAAATGGCGGGCTGCGGATCCTGAATCAGAAGCCCTTGCTCTATCCAGCGCCGCAGCGTCGCCGCAGCTGCCGGATACTTTGTGTCGGGATTCTGGTTCTTCTCCAGGCTCCTGGTAATCTGAACCACGCTGTAGGGAGAGCGCCGGTAGTACTCCTCCTGTATTTCAGGAGAGATCTTGTCGTATGGCTGGGTCACGACCCGGCCGAGATCGGGAACGATCTGTCTATTGTATCGGTACGCCTGAAACGGAAACAGATGAGCCATTGTCTCTGGATACTCCCTCAGTAAGAGGGGATAGTTTGCAAGTGTGGATTCACACGTCCTCTTTCACCACGGAGTACACAGGGCGGCCCAGCCGCGACCAAAACCTATCTCGCCGCAGAGACGCTGAGAACGCAAAGAAAATGACAAATGACCAATGACCAATGAAAAATGACAAATGGCAGTTGGTCGTCCGGGCTTCGTCATTGTTCATTTGCCATTTGTCATTTGTCATTTGACCCAGGTCAGCGCAGCAGCTCTTCCAGTTGAACACTGCTTTCGGTCTTGGAATCGCGATACTTCACGATGATGGGTGTGTAAATTGACAGTTTCTGTTCCCGGCCCCAGCCCTGCGTCACGCCACGGCTGCCGGGCACGACCACAGCCCGGGCGGGGATTTCCAGCGGGCGGCCTCCCTCGCGGCGGTAGATTCGTTGCTGGACGAGATCGTAGACAGGAGTTCCAGAGGTGAGAATAGTGCCCGCACCGAGGATTGCTCCCTCCCGCACGATCGCTCCTTCGTACACGCCGCAGTTCCCGCCGATCAAGACATCGTCTTCCACGATCACGGGCAGCGCTCCCACAGGCTCCAAAACGCCGCCGACCTGGCTTGCGGCGCTGAGATGGACGCGCTTGCCGATCTGCGCGCACGAACCTACCAGAGCGTGCGAATCTATCATTGTACCGTCGTCCACAAAGGCGCCGGCATTGACGTACATCGGCGGCATGCAGGTGACTCCCTTGCCGAGGTGCGCCCCATCGCGGATCGAAGAGCCTCCCGGGACGATCCGCACGCCGTCTTCCAGAGTGATGCGCTTCAGGGGATAAGTATGTTTGTCAAAGAATCGGAAGTTCTCGTCCAGCGAGAAGTTCTTCAGGGTCCCCATCTTGAACCCCAGCAGGATTCCCTGTTTGACCCAGAGGTTGACTCTCCAAACACCGTCTTGCCGTTGCGCGGCACGCACCTCCCCCGCATTCAGCGCCCTCTTGAACTCCTCAAAGAGCTGGAGATGTTCTTCGGTGTACCCACCCTCGGGCGGATTTTCGAAAAGGCCAACCAGTGCTTTTTCCATCGCTGCCATAGCCCTCGACACAGAATGCAGGAACTGAAAAGGCGCAAAGAACCACGGAAATTCAAATCAATTTGAGGTCCGCGAGCACTGCGGCGAGCTTGGGCCGGTTTCCGTCAGAAATGTTCACCAGTGGGAGCCGGTAGGCCTCCGTGATCTTCCCCATCATCGCCAGGGCCGCCTTTACGGGAATCGGGCTTGACTCGATGAAATTTGCCCTCATGAGCGGGTAGAGCTTTCGGTTCCAATCGCGCGCTTCGTCCCAGCGCCCGTCCAGACAGGCCTCCGTAAACTTTGCCATCATTCCGGGGACTTCATTCGAAGCCACGGAAATGATTCCATGTCCGCCCAGGGCGATCACCGGCAGTGTCAGCGCGTCGTCCCCGGAGAGAATTCGAAACTTGCGCGGCGCGCGCGTGCATATTTCTCCGATTTGAGAAATGTCTCCGCTCGCTTCCTTTACGCCCAGGAGGTTCGGTATCTCCGCCAAACGCAGCTGCGTATCCGGCAGGATGTTGGAACTGGTTCTGCCCGGGACATTGTAGATGATGATCGGCAAATCGGTGGACTCCGCGATCGCCTCGAAGTGCCGGTAAATTCCTTCCTGGGTGGGTTTGTTGTAATAGGGAGAAACGGAGAGTATCCCGTCAACGCCAAGCGACCGGAGCTCCGCTACAAGGTCTACAACCTTTGCGGTGTTGTTCCCGCCCGCGCCGGCCACGACCGGTACCCGTCCTGCTGCCACCTGAGCCGTAATCTTGGCGACACAAAGGT
>QHZE01000567.1 GCA_003225335.1 Acidobacteriota bacterium | reverse complement strand
GAAAAGCATACTGCCCGGAGATATCGGTCGAGGGAGGATAGATGGAGGTGGCAACTCCATCCGCGCCCCGCAAGAGGTCGTTGTGCTCCAATCCTCGCATCAGCTCGCGCGCGTGATTGAGGCCTGCCCTGGCCGCCATGTCAGCCTGGATCCGGCTTTCGTAATTGTCGCTGATGCGGATTTGGGTTGTTGCGCCAAGGCCGAAGTACAGTCCGAGAAGCGCAAATATGGACAGCGCGATGATCACGATGAGAAAAGCAAGACCCTCTTGCCGCGAGAAGTTCCGAGGATTCTCCGATGACGTGTCGGAGACAAGGGATCGGAAGTTCGAGAAGCAGAGCATCGACACCTCCAGTATTGCTTCGATTTGACCGGGAAACGCCTCCGGGGGCCAAACCATCCGTTGTCTGTGTTTGATTAGGTGGAGACTACTTGCAGGACGCGCGGCGGCGCATCGTCAGAGTGGACCATTTTTGTCTGGCCGGGGGGAGCCATTTTTGTGCCAGAGGGGTTCCGTTTGGAGTTCAGCCTTCAGGCTGCACTGACTTTGAGCAGGCTAAAGCCTGTACTCCATGCCTGGTTCGGAGTCCAGCCTTCAGGCTGCACTGACCTTGAGCAGGCTAAAGCCTGTACTCCATGCCTGGTTCGGAGTTCAGCTCAGAGTTCAGGTTCGGAGTTCAGCCTTCAGGCTGCGCTGACCTTGAGCCGGCTAAAGCCTGTACTCCATGCGTCGGAGTCAGTAGCTCTTTTGCGTCCAGGTCATTATCCTGAACGGCCCTAGAGCCAGGGACTTGGTCCCCAGGGCCTTGTTGTAATGGATTGCGGATCCGCCGCTGGCCACGAGTGTGTCAGCGATGAAAGAGCCGTAAAAACCGGTGCCGCCGCTCAAACTGAGCGTGGCGTTCGGCGCATATATTGTGCCGTAGTAACTACCGGTGGTCTTCAGAGACACGGTGGCGGCGTTGGTGCCGGCATAGTAGATCTGAAAGAGTGACGGATCCGAGCTGTTAAGCACCGCGCCCTGGTTGAATGTCAAACCGGATTTGATGAAAAGAGTCGTATTCACACCCGCCGAAAGAGTGATAGTAGCTCCCCGGCTTAGTGTGAAATTATCTATGTAATAAGTACCCCCCGTCAGAGTTATGTTCGTATCTTGGGGTACGGCTATATTCCTATAACTGCCCGAAGGGATAGTAGTCGATACCCCTTTTGGCACGGGCGGGTCTGTCGTTCCGACAGAGAAGTTCGGAATAGGAGGGAAGACTCGCTTGGCCGGCAGTTGGGTCACCTGCCCCGTCACGCTAGTCCAGCCGGCCTGCACATTGTTGTTGAAGGTTCCCGTGGGGCCATAAAAGAGATCGCCATTTATGCGCGCGAAGCCGCCGAGCGTCACGTCGCCGTTTGAGCCGAAGGATGTGTTGCTTATGTTTGTTCCTCCGTAGGGGCCGAGGGCGGAGTCGTAAGCATCGACGTAGGACCCTACCGGGTTTCCGCTGAAGTTGGCGCTGGTCCTCACCCACACCGCCTTGTCCCAAAACGGGCTCGCCGTTCTTTCAATGACCGCCGAGACTTCGCTGGTCCCAAGAGGATTGGCCGCGGTCCCCCACCAGCCAAAAGCGTCGATGCGCCAGCGCTCCAACGCCGAAGCGCCGGTTGTGAAGGTCGTCGTGTCCAGAAACGTTCCGGCCGTGGAGCGCAGGAGGGTCGCGTTTGACGTGTAGTCCCCCGAGGTTAAAGTCGCGTTAGACGAGTCGCCTGTAAGGGTTTTAGGTTGACCGAGCACCGACGTAAAAGAAGTCGCCATAGTGGAGTTGGGGTAGTTCGAGGTAACGCCTGTCTGACCCCCAAGAACCACATCCTGGCCCCCGAACTGCAGCGCATCTCTGGTAGAGGCGTAGGTGTAGGCGGCGACCACCGGCGTGTAGCCGCTGTTGAACCAGGCCAGCGACCTCTGGATCCCGGCGTTTGCGACGTAGTAGGCTCCCTGGCCGTATTTGTAATTGGCGCTGGACTTGGTTTCACCTTGCACTGTAAAGGCGATAGCGGCGGTCAGCAGGCTGAAGGCGCACAGCGCCAGCAGGGCCATGACCAGGGCCGCTCCTCGTTCGTCATCACGTCTCATCCGAACCTCCTCTAGTTTTGGGTCATCTCAACGATTCTACGGAACAGACCAGGCGGTTACATTCGCCGGAGTCGCCGGCAGCGGGAAGGCCGTGCCGTACAGCCTGTTGTCAGTAAGGATGACAGAGGCGGCCGCCACGCTGGGCGCGCCCATTCTGGCCTGAATCCTCGTTGTTCCTGTCGCAGTTTTATTCTTCCATGTGTTCTGCACGGTCAGGCCTACGGATACCGAGGTCACGGCGCCTTCATTGTCGGAATAAAGAGTGAAAAACGGGGCGACGTTCTGAACATTTCTGATGAAGGGCTCCGCCGGATTTTCGCTCGCCTGGCTCAGCGGGGTGATCGACCTGGTAATCTGAGAATTTGCGGAGTCGTACTTGTACTCCACATAGTAGACGTTCCCATCGGGGTAAAAATCGCCATAAAAGTTCAGCGCCGTGACTGACACGGAGCTGTTTGGCAGCAGTCCTGCCGGCGGCACGATGCCGGTGATATACGGCATTGAGTAGAATCGGATCGCGGTGCCCGTAGCGCGCGCTATCTGGAATATGCCGCGGATGCTGCCGGCCCCCACCGCGGTAAGCTGCACCGTTTCCGGATTGAGTCCGCCGGCGTCCACGGTCACGGAGTCCCCCGGCTGGAAGCCGGTGCTCGAGGCCACAGATACATCTTGGCTTGTCGCGGAGCCGCCCAAATCCGCGCTGACCGTGGTATTGAAATCGCGGCGCGCTCCGGCCTGCGCGATTTCCATCGCCATGATGTCAAGCGCGGTTCTGGCCTCGCCGTTCATCTGGGCGGTCCTCTGCTCGCCTCCGTAGTAATTGACGCCCGTCACAAAGACCGTGGCGATCCCGGCCAGAAGGACAAGAAGTACCAGCGAAGTAATCAGAAGCTCGACCAGAGAAAAGCCGTGTTCGGTATTCGTGGGCATAGGGCCGTTCCTTTCCAACTATTGCGTCTTAAGGGTCACGGAAACCGTAACGGGAAGCGCGCCGTTACCGGATCTGAAGCTCTTGTTGCTGGTCACCGCCACTGCGATCTGCTTCATCGCATTCACATTCGTTATCTGCCACTGCCGGGTAAACGCGATGCTGCCTGGAATTGTGGTCCGGGCTCCAAACTGGTCGAGGGTATCGGAATAGTTTGCGGCCGGAGCAGTAGGAGGAAGGTTTCCGCCCGCGGAGAGACCTGTGCTTGCGGTCACGGAGAATGGGCTCACACTCACGTTGGTAGTCGTGTCGGTAAAAGCCAAGCCGGTCAGCTCCTCCATCTTGTCATGGGCAAATCCCGTCGCTTTCGTAGCATCCCGGCCCTGATTCTTGTTGACGACAATTGCAAGCGCCATCAGTTGGGCCAGGGAGATCAAAGCGAAGACCATGATGAACATCGCGATCATGGTCTCGATCAAGCTGAACCCGCCCTTGTTATGGTCATGCATCATGGTTGCCCTCCGTGTTTCGGTTTGCTTCCGTAGTGAACTATGGCGCCGGGGCTGGTTCCGTGACCCACTGGCTGCCGTCGAGTTTCCACAACTGGATCCTGCCGACCTGCGATACGGTCACCGCGTAACTTGTGGAGCTGTTGCTCAGGTAGATGACGTT
>QHZE01000102.1 GCA_003225335.1 Acidobacteriota bacterium | reverse complement strand
ACCCTAGCCTGCTCCGACGCGGTGCAGCCCGAAGGCTGAACTCCAAACCTCACCTGTGGTTTCGTTCGTAGTGCTTCCTCGGTTGCGACGCGGACGAGCACCGCTGCGCTCACTGTTTCTCGGAAGACGGCGGACTCCCGCTCGCCGGCGCGGCCATCCCGCGGCTCACGAGCACCCTGACTTCAACGCGGCGGTTTTCCTGCCGCCCCGCACGAGTGGAGTTGTCAGCCACGGGGTGCGACACTCCGTAACCGGTTGGAACCATGATCCTGCGCAAGGGGATGTCGTGCTGCTCAGCCAGGTACTCCGAGACTGCCTCAGCTCTTTGCCTGCTCAGGCGCCGGTTAAAAGCCATACTGCCTTCGGAAGAAGCGAACCCTGCCACTTCGATGACGAAACCTTTCCGGCTCTTGGCCTGCTGGGCCAGCTCGTCGAGGGATTTCCTGGCTTCAGCCGATAGCACCGCACTCCCGGTCTTGAAGCGAACAGCGACACTGTGAACCGCTTCGTAGTCATCCAGTCTGGTTATGCGATCATGGGCCTTGTCGGCAGTCTCTTGTGCCGCTTTAGCGCCCCCTCTGGCGGCGTTGGAAACTGCGCCCATCTCCTCAATCTGGCCGGACATCCTGCGCGCGTTTTGCTCGAAGGGCGATACTCGGACATCGACCCCCCGGGCCGTCTTGAAGTCGTCGTTGGTGAACCGGATCTTGTCCGCGACCAGGGCGCCGTCGCTGTCGCCACGGCCTTCCACTTCAACCGTCAGGCCAGGCACGAGGTGGCTAGCCTGGTATTTCCGAGCACGGCGCAGCGGATTCGCCTTCTTCTCCACAATCTGGGTAAAGCTGCTGAGCTTCACCACCACATCGGTTTCGGTCGCTGCCGGCCGCACAGTGAGCCTGTCCCCTTCGCGCCCGGTAATCGTGCCTTCGACCTTCCTGTTCTCACCCACGGATACGCTAGCAGTCTTGGGCCCCTCACTGGAAGCCTTCGTTCCCTGCGCGACTGCGGCAGGCATTCCCAGCGCCACGGCAACGGCCAAAGCAATGCTAAGGCACCACAGGCGGTTGATGTTCATTGTCCTGATCCTCCGATTCGGTAAAATTGAGACTCTACTCCATCAGCTGTTCACGCAATTCACATGCCGAACGGAGCGGTGTTCCAAGCTCACTCTTACCTGGGCGTTAGAATGATACGGCGAAGAGACCCTAAGTTGAACGACCGGCATTTCAGGGAATTCTTCCCCTCTGCCACAGAGACACGGAGACACAGAGAAAGGGTTTTCTCCGTGTCTCCGTGGCCCTGTGGCTAAAGACCGATTTCTGCCGGGAATCGATGCCTGAACTCCAAACAAAAAGCAATCCTCTTCTGTTATCCTCGGCAGGTTCGTCAAGAGTACGGTGCTCTCTTCGCAAACTGAGGGAGGCGAATCATGTCGGTGTACGTTGCGGAAGCTATCGGGACGATGATTCTGATCATTCTGGGCGACGGGGTCGTGGCCAATGTGCTTCTCACCAAATGCAAAGGGCAGAATTCCGGCTGGATAGTGATCACCACAGGTTGGGGGCTCGCTGTGACGATCGCCGTCTATGCCGTCGGGCGTATCAGCGGTGCGCACATAAACCCCGCGGTGACAATTGCCCTCGCTTCGATTGGAGAGTTTCCGTGGCATCAGGCAGTGGGCTATGTCGTTGCCCAGCTCATCGGAGCAATCGCCGGTGCAGCGGTCGTCTGGCTGATCTATCTTCCCCACTGGGCAGAAACCAGGGAACCGGAAATCAAGCTCGCCGTCTTCGCAACCGGTCCGGCTATTCGTAATCCCCCGAGCAATTTTGTTACCGAGCTCATCGGGACGGCCTTTCTCGTCTTCGGTGTTCTGGCCATTGCGGCAAACTCCCAGTTGATGCGCAAACAAGGTAATGTTGACTTTTCACCAGTCTTCAGCACAGGCTTGCAGCCGCTCCTTGTCGGATTCCTGGTGTGGGGAATAGGACTCTCTCTGGGCGGTCCGACCGGCTACGCGATCAATCCGGCCCGCGACCTCGGTCCTCGAATCGCCCATGCCCTGCTCCCGATCGCCGGGAAGGGCGATGCTGACTGGGGTTACAGTTGGATTCCTGTGATAGCTCCCATTGCCGGCGGGATCCTGGGAGCATTTCTCTTCCGCGCCGCCGGCCTCTGACCTGGAAGCTGCACAAAACGAAACGACAGATGAACACGGATCTGTGCTCCTCTGTACTAAGCCGAAAGTCCTTCGCAACCTGGTTAGGATTTTCGGTCAAATGACAAATGAACAATGACAACTAGAGGTCAGAACTCCGGACAACGAACTGCAATTTGTCATTTTTCATTGGTCATTGCTCATTTGTCAGATCTCTCTCCGGGCGGCGACGTCTCCTCGGTGAGGTTCGGAGTTCGGGCTTTAGCCTGCTTGGGCGCAGTACAGCCTGAAGGCTGAACTACAAACTTGGCGCAGATGACTTCCGGCTCTTGCGACGTGGCAAGGATTCGCCGTTGCGGTCTTGAGGGTCTCAGAATGTTCAGTCCAAATCTCCAGGCCTCGCCGGCGCGTATTGCACTATAATTCTAGGGCCACAAAGAAACAGATGGATCGAGGAGCAAATCCCATGACGCCCCGCATGACTTTCGCGCCCCTTCTTGCCCTGCTTGCCCTCTCCGCCGCCCCCATCGAGCCCCAGGGGAAGGCTCTGAAGAGCGCGACATTCGAGGAACGGCGCGGCCTCGTCCTGGCGAACGACAGGATCGAGCTTACGGTTCTCACTCAGGGCGGGTCGATGGCCAACCTCGTCCTGCGGGACGACCCCGAGCTCTTGAGCCCGCTGTGGAATCCGATGCGCATGGCTCGGGAGGCGGGGCGCAAAACGACGGAATCGGGGACCGGGCACTTCGTCTGTGTCGACGGCTTCGGACCGGTCTCCCCCGAGGAGCAGGCGGCCGGCTTGCCCGGGCACGGCGAGGCGCACCGGCAGCCCTGCGAGGTTCGCTACTCTGGGAGGCAGGACAAGACACTAATCCTGACGCTTGCGGCGGAGCTCCCGCTCGCGCGAGAGCTCTTCACCCGCACTTTCCGGCTGGTCGATGGTGAGAATGTCGTCTATGTCGAGAGCGAACTCGAGAGCCTGCTCGGCTTCGACCGGCCGGTCTGCTGGGCCGAGCACGCAACTATCGGAGCACCCTTCCTCGAACCCGGCAAAACCGTCATCGACATGTCGGCGCGGCGCGGCAAGACCCGTTCCCACGAGTCCGGGGCGAGCTCGCCGCCGCACCGGCTGGCTTCGTTTCTCGATTTCACCTGGCCCGAGGCCCCGGCCGTGGACGGCCGCACGGTCGATCTGCGCGCGGCGCCCGCGAACCCGAACTCGGGAGACCACACCACGTGCCTCATGGATCCGGACCGGAAGCTCGTCTTCGTGACAGCGCTTCACACCGGCAAGCGGCTCCTGCTCGGCTATCTTTTCAAGCGCGAAGAGTATCCCTGGGTCCAGAACTGGGAGCATTACCCGGCCGACTTGAAGATGGCGCGCGGTCTGGAGTTCGGCACGCAGCCGTTCGACCTGCCACGCCGGGAGGTTATCCAAACCGGATCGCTTTTTGACACTCCCGTCTACCGCTGGCTCCCGGCGAAGTCAAAGATCCGGACGAGCTTCATCCTGTTCTACACCCGCGCGCCAGAGGGCTTTGCCCGGGTCGACGACGTGAGTCTCGAACAGGGCAAGCTCGTGATCGAGGACCGCGGCGCCGGACGGCGCATCACGCTTGACGCCTCCCTCCCCTGGTGACCCGGACCAAATTCTGATTGCCTGGACAAAATGACCCGCAGCCCCGACAGGACGTAAAAAGCGAGAATCACAACGACCGTGTAGATCGCTACGGTGGATGACCTGCCGCCGGCGGTTCCTTCCATCGATATCCCTTTCTTTATCATCCTTGGGGACCTGCCTTCATACGGGCAAACCATTGCATTTTGCAGTTGTTGCATTTTGCTCGGATGCTCAATGCATCGGATGATCTTTCGACGACAGCATCGATGCACAGTAAGGCGCGTTTTTGTTATTAACACTATGATCAACTTAAGGAGGATTCATGATTGAGGACTTAACTTTCGCAGCGATTCATGAAATGCCGCCTGGGCGGCAGTTCCAAACACGGCAGTTATACAAAGCCTGGAGAGATTGATCCAGAAACATGCGATCGGATTAGTACGCCAGACTTTGAACGGAATGGGCGGCAGTTCCAAACACGGCAGTTATACAAAGCCTGGAGAGATTGATCCAGAAACATGCGATCGGATTAGTACGCCAGACTTTGAACGGAAATATCCTCACGACGAGAAGTACAAGAACGTAATCCGGTTTGCAATTTGTAGGGCCAAAAAGCTTGGCTGGATTCGACAAATCCGGCGCGGCCTGTGGGAACGTGTTTAACACCGGAAGAGTGGTGGGCTCTAGGGCACGGCCAGGCTTCTGTCTTCGATGGTTGCGAGAGGGGCAGTTGAGAGTTTGAAGCCGCCGATGAAACGCGAAATGTTCACAGGTTCCATCGGCGTCAATCGGAACGTTTCCACCAGAACCTGGTCTTGTTCGACGAGTACGTATTCGCGGAGGGCAGGGATTTCTTTGTAAAGGGTGAACTTCTGGCCCCGATCGTATTCGCGAGTGGCGTCGGAGAGCACTTCCACGAGCACGATGGGGTTGGTCAGCGTATCCGGCCTCCCCTGGATGAGCAAGGGTTCGCCACAGACGACGCTCAAATCGGGATAAGTGAAGAGACCTCCCGGCGCCTGTACTCGAAAGTCGCTGCCAAACACTTCGCATCCGCGGTCTCGCAGGGCCGGTCCGATGAAGCTCAGGAGATTCGCTGTGATACGGTTGTGCTGAAGCGATGCCCCGGCCATCGCAAATATCTGGCCATCGTAATACTCATTCTTGACCTGCGAAGTTTCTTCGACGGCAAAGTATTCGTCAAGGCTGTATCGTCTCTGGGATTCGCGCTTCACAGCTCCCTCATACTCCAGTTTCCTTTCTGGATCTTGCTGTGCCCGCCTCCGAATGACCGCCATTCGTTGGCCTGCTTGTTCATTTCACTCGTCATTCGTCGTCAGACAAATGTATCCGCCTCGAGGCGCGACGAATCAACTGACTTCAGCAACACAGGTATGGCGCATGACACCCAATCCTTCGACCGTGATTTCCACCACATCCCCGTTTTTCAGAAACACCTGCGGCTTGCGCGCAAATCCCACACCTGGGGGAGTCCCGGTCGAGATGATGTCCCCGGGCGCGAGCGTGAACATGTGCGAGAGATAACTGATCAGCGTGGGCACGTTGAAAATCAGGTTTCGCGTGTTGGAATTCTGCATGATCCGGCCGTTCAGCGTCAGACGTATGTCGAGATTGTGAGGATCAGGCACTTCGTCAGGAGTCACGAGGTAAGGACCGCAGGGGCCGAAGGTATCGAAGGTCTTACCGGATACCCACTGTCCTGTGCGGAACTGCCAGTCGCGCGCGCTTACGTCGTGCATCATGGTGTAGCCCCCGACGCAGGAGACGGCCTCTTCCACGGAGAGAGAGCGTTATTGTACTTGTTGAAGATGACCGGTTCCTTCGGGATTTCCATCTTCGATTCCGCGGCGTGGTCCCGGTAATTCAGGCCGATGCAGATAATTTTCTCCGGGGCCGCCACCGGCGGGAGCCACGTGCAGGCGTCCGCGGCTTCGCAAAAACCTTCCCAGTCCTGCGGAAGCCCATACTCGGGGACTCTCTTACAGATGGAATCCACAAGGGACCTCGCCGGCAAGGACCAGAGCGGCGAGACATCGATCGCGCCGGCAAGCAATCCACAGCTTGCCGGTCGCGCTCGCCCCAGTTCCGTGAGGTCCAGCACCTTGTCCCCAAGTACGATTCCCAGATGCGGCTGCCCCTCTTTCGACAAAGTCCCCAATTTCATGGATGTCGCCCCCGATTGAATGATCGCCCCCCTGCATTAGTCATTGCCAACATTCTGGCTCCTGACTCCTCAATTCAGCGCCAATGATATAACATGGCGTCGCAATCCGTCAGAAGCTGTGAAAAAATTATGGAGGGCCCGTTCGGAGATCAGGCTTTAGCGGTGCCCACACAGTGTCGCCCCTACGGTTGATTGACTTCTTACGGACACGCAACAGTCGCATGCCATCATTCGCGGGAGGAAGGAAGTGAAGCTCGATCGCAAAGTCGCCATCATTACCGGAGCCGCCGCCGGGATCGGGGAGGCGTCGGCACGTCTCTTCGCCAGGGAGGGAGCGCGACTGGTCCTGGTCGATCTCGAGAAGGAGCCGCTCGAAAAACTCACGAGTGAACTGGAAGCGCTTTCGCGCGTCGTCCTGGACATTGCAGGAGACATTTCGGCGCCCTCAGTATGCGAGTCCGTCATCGACCGGACCATGGCTCGATTCGGCCGTTTGGACGTTCTGTTCAATAATGCCGGGATTGTTCTTAGTGGAACTCTCGTGGAGTGCACCGAAGAAGACTGGCAGAAAACGATGGACGTGAACCTCAAATCCATGTACCTGCTGTGCCGCGGGGCAGTTCCGGTAATGGGGGCCCACGGAGGGGGGAGCATTATCAACATGTCATCGGTCGCAGGGCCCACAGGAGTTGCCAATCGAGGCGCTTACTCCGTGTCGAAGGCAGGGGTCCTCGGGCTGACGAAGAGCCTGGCGATGGACTTTATAAAAGAAGGCATACGGGTCAACTGCATTTGTCCGGGCACCGTGGACACGCCTTCCCTGCGCAAAAGAATTGCAAATTCTCCCGATCCGAAAGAGGCGCACAAGGCTTTCCTCGCGCGGCAGCCTATGGGAAGACTCGGATTGCCCGAGGAGATTGCAGCCCTGGCGTTATTTCTGGCCTCGGACGACTCCAAGTACATGACGGGCCAGGCAATTCTTGTGGATGGCGGGATGAAGTTGTAGTGGATTTCGGATTGCGGATTGCGGATGGCGGATTTAAGAGTCTTCCAATCCGAAATCTGCAATCCGCAATCGGAAATCCGCAATCCGAAATCGAAATGGCGGGATTCAACTGGATCGATGGGCTGATTGTAATTGTCTACCTGATCGCCATCACTCTGTTCGGCGTCCGGTTCCGCAAGAAGCAGCAGTCCATCCACACGTACTTTCTCGGCGGCAAGTCCATTCCCACGTGGGCCCTTTCGCTGTCGATTGTCGCCACTGAAACCAGCACCCTGACGATCATCGGGACCCCCGGTATTGCATTCGACGGCGACCTCTCGTTCCTTCAACTCGTCATGGGCTATATGGTAGGACGGGTCTTTATCTGCCTCGTCCTGATTCCGGCCTACTTCAAGGGCGAGATGTACACTGCTTATGAGCTGATGCAGCGCCGTTTCGGAAGCCAGATCAAGCATGCCACCGCTGCCATGTTCCTCATTACTCGCGGCCTTGCCGAGGGAGTTCGGGTGCTTGCCATTGCCACCGTGGTAAGCATAGTCCTCGGCACGGGCGAGATCGCCTCGATACTCCTCATCTCCTGCCTGACATTGATATACACGTTCGAGGGAGGGTTGACGGCGGTGATCTGGACCGACGTAGTGCAGCTATTCATTTATATAAGCGGGGCCGTGTTGGGCTTTTTCATAATCCTGGGCTACATACCCGGTGGCTGGAACGGAGTGCTGGCCAACGCCGGACACAAATTCACGCTCTTGAATTTCTCCACCGACTACCGCGTTCCGTACACTTTTTGGGCTGGCGTCATCGGCGGAGCTTTCCTGAATACGGCCAGTCACGGCGTGGACCAGCTGATTGTTCAGCGACTATTGGCAGCAAAAAGCGAGAACGGAAGCAAAGTGGCTCTGATCTCCAGCGGCCTGGTGATCTTTCTCCAGTTCACACTCTTCCTGGTCATCGGGGTCATGCTTTTCAGCTACTACCTGTACCATCCCGGGGAACCGGCTCCTGCAGTTCGCGATCGGATCTTTCCTACCTTCATCGTCCAGCACTTCCCGCACGGCTTTTCGGGGCTCATGATCGCCGCCATTCTGGCTGCTGCGATGTCCAATCTGAGCAGTTCTCTGAATTCCCTGGCGTCTACCACGCTCATGGATTTCTACCTCCCTTTCATCAAGGACGATGCCACATCTGCGCAACAACTTCGCATGTCCCGATGGATGACGGTGTTTTGGGGAATAATTTTGGTCTTTCTGGCCATCCTGTCGCGCGGCATCAAATCGGTCTTGGAGACCGGTTTGACGATCGCGTCGATCACCTATGGCAGTATGCTGGGGGTTTTTTTATTGGGGGTCTTAACGAGGAGAGCAAATGAGAAGGGATCGATCGTGGGCATGGCTGTGGGTTTAGCACATTTTGCTGCTGGCCCCCAGGCCCGCTGGCAAGGCGCGAGCGACGAGCATACCCGCTGCGGCATGTAAGGAGCGAGCAACACAGCCAGCGGGCCTGCGGGCCGCAGCCCGGAGGGGCGCGGCGGCGGGCGGGCATCTGCGGCGTTGCCGCTCCTCGACGATGCCACCACATCGCCTGCGTCGCGGCGCCTTGCATCTGCCCGCCCGGCGCTCGCGCCAAAATGCACACCTTATTTTCTGACGGGCCCTAAGCCCTGGCTTCAAAGTCCAGATTGCCAGGAGACTGAAACGGCCGCCTAGATCAGGCCTCCCACTACGTGAGCCGGCCCATTTCGCGCACGACCCACTCAATGTCCGACTCGGTTGTCCGGAAACTTGTGATGCACGCCCGCACGACCGGGGGGCCGTCGCCGAGCTGGACTTCCGACATCCACGCGATCTGGCGCTGGTAGAGGGCCTGCAGGAACTTGGCGGTGACGAGGCCTTCCCGGGTGAAACACACCAACGGCAGGGGCGTCGTGTTGACGACACGCCACCCGGCGCGCTTTAGCGACTCCCGCAGCACGTCGCCCATGTGAGCCTGGCGCTCGATCATCTCGACGTACCCCGGTTCGCCGAGGTGCGCGAGCGCGAGGAAGAGCTTCAGGCCGATAAACCGCCGGGACCACTGCACTGACGACGTGTACGGATCATGGACCGGCCCGGCCGTTTTCCCAGGCATGTAGGAAGTCTCCGCGCGGAAGGCCTCGGCGGCGGCGGCGGGATGCCGGCAGAAGAACATCCCGGCTGCCATCGGCACCGAGAACCATTTGTGCGCGTCGCACGTGATCGAATCCGCGGCTTCGATTCCGGCGAGATGGCCCCTGAGGCGCGGCGAGATGATGGCAGCGCCGCCCCACGCAGCATCGACATGAAACCACAGATCCTGTGACCGGCAGAAACGCGCCAGCTCCGGCAATGGGTCGATGACTCCGGCTGCCGTTGTCCCGGCCGTGCCGACCACCATGAATGGCGCGAACCCGGCTTTGCGATCTTCGGTTACTTGTCTTGCGAGATCGCCGGGGTCCATCTTCAGATGTCGGTCCGTCGCTACCGTGCGGATCGCCCGGCGCCCGAGCCCGGTCATGTGCGCAATCTTGTTGAACGTGGCGTGGGCTTCGCCCGTCAGGTAGATCGTCGGCGAAGCGGAAAGGCGTCGAAGCCCGTGTTCGCCATAGTCCGGGAATGCCCGGGTCAAGGCGACGATGACCGCTGAGAGATTCGCCTCCGCTCCGCCGTTCGTGAAGTTCGCAATGGCGCCGGACGGGAAGCCGAACTTACCCGTCAGCCACACGAGAGTGTGCCGTTCGACCTCGTTCGCCGCCGGCGAGGTGCGCCAGGCCGCCAACTGTGGGTTGTACATCGCGACGATCGTCTCCGCGATGATCGACGCAAGCGTCACGCTCGGGTTGAAGAGGCCGAAGTAGCGGGGATGGGTTACCTGCACCTGCCACGTTCGCAACATCCGCTCGACATCTGCGATGACATCGTCCAGGGCCAGCGGCTTCGTGAAGTCATAGCGCGAGGCCAGATAGTCGCGAATCTCCTGCGGCGTCACCGTCGGGACAATGGGACCGCTGGCGATCTCGGCCTCGAGCTTTGCCGCAACACTCCGGATTTCATCAAAAGCCATGTGTGACTAAACCTCTTTGGTAGTCAGGCGGCAGGTGTCCGAGACCCTCGTAGAGGAGCATATGAGTCGGGTGACAGCCGCCGGTCGTGGAGCGGGAACGCCTCAACTCCGGCGTTCAGGGTCGTGCCACGTCACACTCCTGTCGACCTTGCCTCGCCTGCAGCCGTCGACTCTTCTGCGCGCACATGTACAGCAGCCAATTGCGATAGACGCGCGTCGCTGCCGGACGCCACGTGTTCGTTAATTTTTCCGCCGCGAGAGCAGTCGGGAACTCTTCGAACAGCTCCTCGCGCCGATCCGACAGGGCTCGCTCTCGCACGGCCGTCAATGCGTCGACGGTGTCGTCGTCGAAGTAGCCCTGCGGCATTGGCGGATAGGTCTCTCTCTCCCGCCTGAGGAAGCGCCTGATATCTCTGCGATATTCGAGCAGCAAAGTATTCGCTTCATATTCCGGATGACCTTGGAAAAAGACGAACAAGCTTTTTCCCTGCTTCACGAACGCGTCGATGCCCGCATCATTCGACCGCGTGAGAACGCGGTAACCGCACGACGTCAGTGCGTCCTCCGGTATATCGTTCCATCTGGAATGCGGCATCTTCAGTCGAGACGGAGCGCCGGCCGTCAATTCGTGATCTGAGACTCGCGCGCACTCGAATATGCCGAAGCGTTTGTCGCTGAGCATACGCCGGCCGATGCCGTCGAGGTGGAGAACAGCTGCATGCGCGGCCAGGCAGGACCAGACCGTCGAGTGAGTGTTGCGCTCAGCCCAATCCAGAACTGTTGTCAGGCTTCCCCAGTATGGTTCGTCCTCTAGATTTGGCGCCCGCGGCTCCGTCCCGGTCACGATGAGGCCGTCGAGATGGCTGTCCCACAGATCGCCGATACCGGAATAGACGCTGCTCACACGGCGTCGGCCCGAATCCGATCGAGGAACATCCGGCAACGCGTAAAGCGTCAGGCGCACCACCATGCCCTCAGCCGCCGCGTCGAGCAGCGAGAGAAACTGGCGTTCGGTCGCTTCCAGCGCCGCGTCCGGCATGTTGTTGATGAGGCCGATATCGATGCAGCCGGCGTCCGACTCATGGAACTCGACCGGCGACTTCTCGCGCGGGCATTCCGCTCCCGCCACCAGGTAACGCGCGGACGAATTCTGATCCAAACAGACGGGCATCAGCGTTCCTCGAAGGAGATCAGTGAACGGCAACTCAGCAGCTTGCTCCGCTCATCTGATTCCGTCGCATCGAGAGCCTGATCGAGGTCGGCGATGATGTCGTCGATGTGTTCGATGCCGACGCTGAGCCGAATCGTCTCCGGTCCCACCCCGGCCTTGCGTTGTTCTTCAACCGGCATCTGCCGATGGGTGGTCGAGGCCGGATGGCAGGCTAATGATTTGGCATCACCCAGATTGACGAGACGCTTGAACAGCTTGAGCGCGTCGTAGAACTTCTTGCCAGCCTCGAAACCTCCCTTGACCCCGAAGGTCATCAGAGAGCAGGCCCGGCCGCCGAGATATTTCTGCGCCAGCGTGCGAAAGGGACTGTCCGGGAATCCCGCGTAGTTGACCCACTCAACCCGGCGATCGTTGCGCAAAAATTCGGCGACGCGTCTGCCGTTCTCCACATGGCGCTCGACCCGCAGCGCAACCGTCTCGATGCCCTGCAGCAGCAGGAAAGCGCTCATGGGCGACAAAACGGAACCCGTGGTCCGCAGGTAAACACTGCGGCAGCGCGCGATGTACGCCGCCTCCTTGAAATGTTCGGCATAGACCAGATTGTGATACGAGAGGTCCGGCTGAGTGAACATCGGGAAACGTTGAGCGTGCTCCATCCAGGGGAACCTGCCGCTATCGACGATGATTCCGCCGAGCGTCGTGCCGTGCCCGCCCATGAACTTCGTCAGCGAATGCACCACAATGTCTGCGCCGTATTCGATCGGCCGCAGCAAGATGGGCGTTGCGACCGTATTGTCGACGATAAGCGGAACGCCGTGATTGTGGGCCACGCGCGCGAACGCCTCGAGGTCGCAAATGTTTCCCGCCGGATTAGCGACGCTTTCGCAAAAGACGCCGCGTGTTTTGTCATCGATCAACCTTTCGATGGCGTCGGGCTGATCCGACTCCGCAAAGCGGACATTGACCCCCTGACTTGGCAGAACGTGAGCGAACAGTGTGTGCGTGGTGCCGTAAAGCTGCGGAGTCGAAACGATGTTGCTGCCTAGCTCGGTGAGGTTGAGCATCGCATAATTGATCGCCGATTGCCCCGTGCTCACGCACAGCGCTTCCAGTCCTCCCTCGAGCGCGGCGACGCGCCGCTCCAGCACCGCATTGGTCGGGTTGCTGATGCGGCTGTAGCGAAATCCCTCGACTTCGAGATTGAACAGTGCCGCGGCATGGTCGGCGCTGTCGAAGGCATACGCGACGGTCTGATAGATCGGAACCGCCACGGCCTTCGTCGTCGGATCGACGTCGTAGCCGCCGTGAATGGCGATCGTCTCGCTTCTCATCGGTTGACCTGAAGGTGGATCTGGTCCGCGATGCGAGGATGAACGATGTTTTGGATCAGCGCCAGAAGGACCTCAACTCCCTCAAGGGGGTTCGTCGCCGGAGTAAGAGGGTAGTCCATGAGCGCCGCCTCCGCTTCGAGGGCGCGGAAGAGTCCTTGCGTATGGGCGACATCGCAGACGCCGTGCACCTCCGTATATTCTTGCTCCGCCGAGCCCTGCCTTCTGGCGAGTTCCGCCAAATAGGGCATGAACCTTGAAATGAAGCCTTCGAAGAACGCCATCATGAGCAGGATCTTCACCCCCGAGAGTCGTCCCACGAACAGGCGGACATTGTGCAGATTCCGATGGACCGCAAGCGCATCCGAATCCGTCGGAAAGGCGTCCGCAGCCATCGCGAACTTTCGCATCATCCCCGGATGGTTGTCGCGCACTTCCTCCAGGAGGTTGTCTCGGATAACCGAGTGGGCTTCTTCTGACGCTACAGAGAGATATGCGGCCGTCATCCAGTAAATAAAATTCCCTTCAAGCACCGCGGTGTAGCGAGCGATGATCCCCCGCCGCTCGTCGGGGGAGAGCTGTTCAGGGTCTGGGAAAGAAACTAGGAGGTCATGGATTACGCCATCTATGTGTTCTTGGATCGGTGCTGTACACGATTGTCTGGGAGTCATAAGAAGGTTCTGCCTCAAGTTTCCTTTATATTTGATTTGTAAGCTTGGTATCATCAGGCATCTGTCAACATCTTTCAATTCTACAGATGGCTTAGCCCATCGGAAGCGGCTGTTTGGATTAGCCCGTGGGGTTAGGTTTGTCCTTCGAGCTACGCCACGGCTCACGGCCTCACAAGGCGGATGAGCCAACGATGGGGCGCACGGTGCGCGCGACGGCAATGCGGAAACGTGAGGTCATGGATTGCGCCGGCCATGTGTTCTTGGATTGGTGCTGTGCTCGATTGTCCGGGACTCATAAGAAGTTCTAGCTCAAGTTTGCTTTACATTTGATCTGTAAGCTCCCTATCATCAGGCATCCAGCGACGTCTTTCAATTCCACAGATGGCTTAGCCCATCGGAGACGGCCCTTTGTACTAGCCCGTGGGGTTGATCGCCTTCGGCTTGTCCTTCGAGCTACCCGACGGCTCGCTGTTTCATGAGGGGAATGAGCCAACGCTGGGGTGCACGGTGCGCGGGACGGCAATGCGGATCATAGACGGATCTGGCCGGTCTGGATGCGGTCGTAGAGAGGCTTGTCGAGCCGGACGAATGCTCGGCTTTCCGCGTCGTTAAAGTAGATGACGTCGGCGGTCGCCTCCGGATCGCAGCCTTGGCGCACGAAATCATTCTTTGTGTGCTTGAAGGTGGCGGTCACTTCCATCTCGTTCCGGATGCGCAGGAACAACGGACGCGCATACTCGGGCAGACGGTCGACCAGGTGTGTCCGGAATGCCCCGAGGTCCAGCTCATGGTCCGTGACGAGCGCGGCCATGCCGGCCCGGCCGTCCGTGCCGGGAATTGCCACGCCGTAGACGTTGGCCTCCTTGACACCGGGGAACGTACAGATCGCCTCGGACACCTCGGAGGTCGCGACATTCTCACCCTTCCAGCGGAACGTGTCGCCGATACGGTCGACGAAATAGAAATAGCCTTTCTCGTCCTTACGCATCAGATCGCCGGTGCGAAACCAGGCGTCTCCCGGCTCGAACACGTTGCGGAGGATCTTTTTCTCGGAGGCCTCCTTGCTGGTGTAGCCCTCGAATCGGCTGCCGACGTTCGATGGGTCCTTGAGGAGCTTGCCGACCGCTTCTCCGACTTCGTTCGGCGCACAGCGCATGCAAAATCCCTGCTCATTGCGGGTCGGCGTGTCGTTTTCAACATCGAATTTCACCAGCGTCGCCGGGAATCGATGCGCGAGAAACGACGGGATGCGGCCGATGGCGCCGGGCTTGCCTTCGATATTGAACAGCGAAACGTTGCCTTCGGTCGCGGCGTAGAACTCCAAAATCTGTGGAATGCGGAACCGGCTCTGAAAGTCGTTCCACACATCGGCCCTCAGCCCGTTGCCGCAGCACATCCTGATCCGGTGCTCCGTCTCATGCGGAAAGGGCTCTGTGTGCAGCAGGTAGCGGCAAAGCTCGCCGATATATTGGAATAGCGTGCAGTCCCAGCGGATAACGTCACTCCAGAATTCGCGCGCAGAAAATTTTTCGCGGATCACCACCGAGCCGCCACCGGCCAGGACCGCGCCGGTCGCCAGCACGCCGCCGACGCTGTGATACATCGGCAGGCAATTGTACATCCGGTCGTTTGAGCAAGTGTTCATCATGCCGGCAAACCAGTGGCTCCATTGCATCAACCGAGCATGGCTAACGTTGGCGGCCTTGGGCAGCCCGGTTGTGCCGGAGGTATAAATGTAGAGCGCCCGATCTTCGATAGTCGGCGGCCGGCACTCGGCATCGCTCATCTTTTCGTCCCCCCGGCGCTCGATGTCGCGATCGATGCGCGGGAATTCGCCGCCGCCGGCGCCGTGGGCCCAGATCGATGCCGCGCCCGCAAGGTCCTGCAGCGCGGCGGTCAACGGATCAATGAGCTCCGTGGCCACGATGATGTGCTTGGGCGCGACAATATTGATGCAATGCGCGAGCGAGGGGCCGGCCAGATTGGTATTGAGCAGCGAAACGACACCGCCGACGCGGGTGATGCCAAGCCAGATTGCCATGTATTCAGGCCGGTTCGGCATGAACAGACAGACGGCGTCGCCCTTGGCGAGACCCTGGTCGAGGGCCCAGCGGGCATATCTGTTCGAGCGCTCCGCGAGCGCGCGATAGGTCAGGCGCTCGCGGTCGGAGAGGAGGGCCGGCGCCTCGCCGAATTTTTCAGCGAGCTTGTCGATCACGGTTGAAAAAATGCGACGAGGATTATTGGCGATTGGCGCCGTCAACTCGAGCGCGCGCAACCACGCCTTGGCAGCGGAACGATTGCTGCCGGCCGGTGTCGCGGGTGCATCGCCTTCGCGTAAACTCATCGCTGATACATTGCCAAATTAGCGGCTATGCCGTGGCGCCGGCATCGACAGTGAGTACTGTGCCGGTGATGCTTTTCGCTTTGGCCCCGAGAAGAAACTCGACAGCGTCTGCGACGTCTTCGACGTCAGGAAATCGGCGAAGTGCGCTGCGTCGCGCGACTTGTTCCCGGCGCTCGCCTTCCAGGCCTTGAGTCATGTCCGTTTCCATGAAACCAGGCGCGATTGCGTTCACGTTTACTCCCAGCCGGCCGACTTCGCGCGCGAGGGATCGGGTAAAACCAATCATCGAGGCCTTAGTCGCACCGTAAACCGAAAGACCACTGTATCCGGTGAAGCCGATGATCGACGAGACGTTCACGACGCGCCCGCCACCATCAGCCATCATGTGACGGACGACATATTTGGTAAGGACGATCGGGGATAGCGTGTTCACGCGAATCAGGCGCTCGATCTGCGAATTGTGCATGATAGCGAGAGCGCCGTCCAAGCCCAGGGCCGCATTGTTGACCAACCCGTAGATCGGCCCAAAGCCTTTGCGCAGCTTCTTGACCAAATCAGGTATGTCTTGAATGTTGCCGAGATCGAACGGGATGAAGTGAAGCGACCCCGGACGCGCTTGTTCAGCCTGTTCCATCGTGGACGCCAGCTGGTCGTTCATTTGCCGCGCCACGGCGAACGCGCGGTAGCCCTCTGCTGTAAGCCTGCGGACGATACCCAGACCCAGTCCGCGGCTTCCACCCGTCACGATAACATTACGCATGATCACGAGCCAGTTTGCCTGCAGGGGCAACATCCAGCGCAGGTACAACACGGATCGTCGCAGGGATCTTGTATGCGGCCAGGCTGTCATGACAGAGTTGCAGGATCTCGCGCTTGAGGTCCGCGATCTGACTGCCTGTATCGCTCTGATCTCCTTTCAGAACCACGTCGGCGACCACCACCGAACCCGTGATGGGACTTCGCCTTGACCGAACCAATGACATTCGTATCGCCGGGTGGCGGTTGATCACCGTCTCAACTTCCTCGGGGTGTACCTTCAGCCCTCCGACATTGATGACTCCGCTTCTTCGACCAAGGAAGTAGTAGCGGTCACCGCGTAGTTCCACGATGTCGCCTGTGTCCACGAAGCCCTCGTCGTCCATGAGCGCCGCGCTTTCCTCGCCGATGTAGCCGATCGCGATCCGGGCGGAACGGATCCTAAGCGAACCGTCCTCGACCTTCATTTCTACGTCGCCGAGCCCGCCCACCATGCTCGCTGGAAAGCCCTCTCGACCGTCATTGACTTCAAACCCAACGCCCGCTTCCGTCGAAGCATAGGCGTGCCCGACGGCGGCCTGCGGGTAGAATGAACGGAGCGTATTCAGGATCCCCTGATCTGCGATCTCTCCTGACAAACGAACATAGCGTGGCGCAATCGCGCGGGCCGACGGGCTCATCAGCGCACGGCGCCAATGCGACGGCGTGCCCGAAATGTGCGTGACCCCATGCGCGCCGAGCCGCAAGAGATAATCCCCGGGCGATTCATCGGCGCCGGAAAGTACGAATGACCCACGACCGAGCACGGCCCGTAAGAAGATCTGAAGACCGCCATAGCGACGGATATCATAAAAGGTGCCCCAGATGACGTCGGATCCCTGGTTCTGACCACTTTTGATAGGCGCCGTCAGGCCTGGCAGGCTGTGAATCAGCATTTTGGGCACACCTGTAGTGCCCGATGTGAGAAGCACCCATTCGGTCGCGTGGCGGTCGGTTTGCGCACCTTCTGCCGGGGCGATGGCTAGGCTGCACAGAACGTGCAAACGAACGCCAAGGCCGCCCTGATCGTGCAGATCGCGATCGGACACGATCGCATCCACGCCGGCCCTCTCGATCACCGACGAAAGATGTTCGGAAGACAAATCAGGCGGGCAAATGATCAATCGACGCGCGACCCCGTCCAGGTCGATAAGGGCCAATGCCGCCGCAAGCTGATCCTGAGTTGCGAGGAGGACCGACCGGCCCGAGAGATCCAGGAGACGACCGCCAAGGCTTGTGCCCCTCAGGAGATCGCTCAGTGAAACGCCGGCCTTGGGACCCCACAGAAAGCGGCCCGAATGGTCTGAAGCCTTACCCAGCTCGTCCCGAATCGACTTCGCGTGATTTGGCAGCATTTTCATAGAACCTGATGAAGTCACCAAGGGTCACAGGATAGTAAATATCGTCGGATTCAGTGAACGGATCTAATCCCAGTGTTTCTTCGAGCCGGGCGACGAGGATCGCAATAGCAAGGGAATCGAGCCCCGATTCCAGCAAGACCAAGTCATCCGTCAGAGGGGGCAGACTCTTCTTTCCCTCCTCTCCAATCTGCTGGATCTGCGAAATTACGGCTAGTCTTATTGACATTCATTCCTCCTCGATTTGCATTGGGGCTACAATTTTTCCTCATGCCAGGTCACGTCCATGTGACGATCCGGGTCAAGGCTGGCGTTTTCTATCGCTGCCGCGGTTCAGCAGGGTTA
Organism: Acidobacteriota bacterium; assembly: GCA_003225335.1. Classification (GTDB taxonomy): domain Bacteria; phylum Acidobacteriota; class UBA6911; order UBA6911; family UBA6911; genus Gp18-AA60. The sequence continues at coordinate 16,688 of QHZE01000102.1, read as the reverse complement.
CGAGATTCAACATAATGGGACTCTGGTGGTTCAATTCGCTCGCGAACCCGGATACCGTAGTGGGTGGTCTTGACATTGCTTTCGACAACACGAGCGGGATTTCCAGCCACCAGCGATCCCGCTGGTATATCCCGCGCAACGACGCTCGCCGCTGAAACGATGCAATTGTCCCCGATAGTCACCCCCGGCAGGATTATAGCGTGTGCGCCAATGAAACAATTATCGCCGATACGTACGTCACGATTACGATCGTTGACCCAATCATGCGTCAGGATTGCGGCGCCGAATGCCACAACTGAGTACTTCCCGATGTGGATTCCGCGGGGATTGGTCTTGTCGAGCTTGGCACTGCGAGAAATAATGGCTCCTTCCCCTATGTCCATTTTCCAAACCCGCATCAGGTATTGGCGCTGGAGCGTGCGCACGACGCTGTGGGCCAACTTATCACGTATGAGGGAGACTAAAGGGATCGCCACAGAAAGCCTGCCCCGCTCACAGGCATTCGACACTCTCTTAAGAATTATCTAACACAACGAAAACTGATAAATCCTTTATCTCAGCACGGCGATCTTCTTCATTGGGGAGCCAGAGGGTCTTCGTGGCATGGCCGTCTCGGCCATGCCCAGGTTAGATCGTCACTTCCCACGGGCGGGACACCCGTGCCACGACTCTCCAGGCTGATGGGCAAAATATGACCCATCTTCCGGGCGAGGATTCGGTCCCCGATGCTTCCAGAACGGCGATTATGTCAACTCCACCCGGGTCTTCCCAGATTTGTGTTTGACTTTCGCTTTGCGGATTATAGCGTAAAAGACACTCTCTGGGGCGTGAAATTTGCGGAGAATGCCCTATCCGGCATGCTGGCCCCGATATACTCCGCGTGGCATGGCCGTCTCGGCCATGACCAGGTAGAACATCACTTCCCACGGGCGGGGCACCCGTGCTACGAACTTTGTGCCCACCAAGTGAAGCTAGCGTCGGGTTTTAATGGACTGGTTGCCGGCGCCGGTAATAGAAATAAAACGGCAAACCGAGAGCAATCAGGACCAAGCCGGACACCGACTCCACGGGACTTGTCTGGAGAGTGTTGATCGTCAACCAGGCCGCCACAAGCACAAAGCCCGCAGGAACAACCGGGTAACCCACGGTTCGGTAGGGCCGCGGAACCTCGGGCATCTTCCGGCGCAGCACGAATATCGACGAAGTTGTTAGCCCATAAAAGATCCAGGACGCGAAGATGACATAATCGGTGAGCTGGTCAAACGTGCCCGAGACCGCCAGCACGCTCGCCCAGATTCCTTGAGTCACGATCGACCACTCCGGTACGCGCGAACGGGAACTCAACTGGCCGAGTCGCCGAAAGAAAAGCCCGTCCCGAGCCATGGCATAAGGCACGCGGGCATTGCTCAGGATCGAACCGTTCAACGCGCCGAGAGCCGAAAGCATGAATGCGACGGAGACGAACCTCCCACCCACCGACCCGAGGAAGGTCTGCGCTGCTTTGGTGGCAACCGGCAAGGCATCGCGATACGCCGTGGAATTGGATGTGATCACCTCGCCCAGCGGCAGTGCGTAAAAATAGGAAAGGTTCGCCAAGCAGTAGATGGTCATTACAATTACCATGCCAATAATCAGGGCACGGGGCACATTCCGTTCGGGATCTTTCACTTCACCGGCCACCATCGGCATATTGTTCCAGCCGTCATACGCCCACAGCGCCGCGAGCATCGCCGCGCCGAATGCTTTCCAGCCACTCCAGACCGTCGAGCCTGACGCCGTTCTCAGGTCCGACCAGCCCCTCGCCTCGGAGAAAAGGAACACGCCTCCCACGATGATCGCGATGCCCAGCACCTTTGCCGCCGTCAGCACCGTCTGAACGCGCCCGCCAAAGGCCACTCCCGCGCAGTTGATCGCGGAAAACAAAAGGATAACCGAAACGGCGACGACCTGCTTCAAACCGAACTGCCATGGAACCTCCCGGCCCAGGAAACGAAAGGTTCGTTCCGCCCATACGTTGTCCAGGGGAAGAATTGCGGAGAGAAAAGTGGCAAAACCGACGCCGAGAATCGCAATGGAACCGGTGGAAGCGACGACAAAGCGCATCCAACCGTAGAGAAAGGCGGGCGCGTCTCCGTAGGCCCTGCGAACGTAGAGGTACTCCCCGCCCGCGTGAGGAAACAGCGCTCCGAGCTCCGCATAAGCCAGGGCCCCGGCCAGGGACAGAAAACCTGCCGCAACCCACGCGGCAAGCACGAGCATCGGAGTGCCTACCTGTTGCGCCATCACGGAAGCCTTCATGAAGACTCCCGTACCTATCACCGTGCCCACAACCAGAGTCGTGGTGTCAGTTGCATTCAGAGCGCGGACAAGCTGACCTTCGGATGCAGACATAGGACGTCCTTTTTCACCACCGAGACACGGAGATTCACAGAGGCCTTTTGATTTGCGGATTGGCAATTGCGGTTTTCAGATTTGGGATCAATGGACAGCTCGTTTACGACAATCCGCAATCCGAAATCCGCAATTCATACTGGAATGATGGTACGGCGGTGAAGTCCTTCGCCGATAACCTTGTCCCCCTCGGTGACACGAACCTCGAAGAGAAGCTTGCGGCCGTCAGCCTCCAGAACCTTGGTCCAGATCCTGATCTGCGCGCCAAGGAAAGCCGGCGCCCTGTGCCTTATATTCACCTCAAAACCCACGGTAGTGAATCCCGGAGGGAGGAGCGGCTGAATGAGATCTTTGGCGACGCTTTCCATAAGGCCGACCATCATGGGCGTTCCCAGAACCGGAACCTTTGTATGCGACACGGTAAGCTTTTCCTCGACGGTCACCACCCGCTCATTTGTCATCCCCGGTGTTATTTGTTCGAACTCCGCCACACTGCCTCAATTTCGGATTTCGGATTCAGATTTCGGATTGCGGATTTTATGCGAGACGAAAGGCAAATCTCCAATCCGAAATCCGAATAAGACTAACGATTGTACTTCGGGGTGACGCCGCGCAGTTTCTCCCACACGGCATCGCATTCTTTCAGCACCTCGTCGCTCAAAGGGGATCCCTGGCACAACTTGAGATTTTCTTCAAGCTGTTCCATTCGGCTGGCGCCCAGGATCACGCTGTCCACGACCGGCTGGCTCAGCAGCCAGCGAAAAGCAAGGGCAACCACGGACATTCCCGCGCGCCGAGCGATATCGGCCACTTGCTCCACGGCCGCGAAGTAGTCGAGGTGCCAGTAGCGGTCCTGATACATTTTGTTGCCGTCAAAGCGCGTCCCAGGGATCGGGGCTTCCTGCGGTTTGTGCTTCCCCGTCAGCAATCCTCCCGCGAGCGGATTGTAAGGAATCACGGAGATTCCGAACTTCTTGCAACACGCGAGGTATTCCTGCTCGATTCCGCGTGCCAGGAGGTTGTACATCGGCTGGGAAACCGTGGGAGGTGTGTAGCCGTGGTTTTCCGAGATCCAGAGCATCTGAACGACCTGCCAGGACGCATAATTGGACGCGGCTGGATACCGCACCTTTCCGTCCCTGACCAGCTCGTCCATTGTGCTCAGGGTTTCTTCGATTGGTGTGTTCCAGTCGGGCTGGTGAAGGTAATATAGATCCACGTAATCCGTCTGGAGCCGCTTCAGGCTGGCGTCGATTGCTTTGCGAATGGCGGGCCGGCTCAGGCCCGCATCGTCAGGCTCCTCTCCCATTTTCCCGCGTACTTTCGTGGCAACAACCACGTTGTGCCGCCTTCCTTTGAGCGCTTTTCCCAGAATGCTTTCCGAAAGGCTGTTATTGTAGACATTGGCGGTATCAAAGAAGTTGATTCCGGCTTCCAGGCACCGATCGACCATCCGGACTCCGTCTGTTTCTGAGACCTGATTTCCGAACGTCATGGTGCCCATGGAGATTCGGGTTACCTTAAGATCTGTCTTGGCCAAAGCCCTGATTTCCATGGTTCCTCCGTAACCTGTACTTGGGCAGGCGTCCCCGCCTTTGGCTCCTGGCTCTTGCACACAAGGCCAGCATCATACTACGAGGGGACCGGCTTATGGAAAAAAGTTGCCCGCCGCTGCTGAAGCTCCGCTGAGGTCTGAAGTCCGAGGCACGAGAGACCGATACGGTTTGGTATCATGGTGGCAAGAGGAGAGGGGTATCCGGTGGAACACCGCACAGGTAGTGATCGTCGCAAGGGGAAACCTGCTCTGTTCTCGGGGCTCAGCCGGCGCCGAAAACCGGGCCGGCGGGCTGACGATCGGGTTGGATACGTGGATGTCTACGACCTTCGAACCTGGCTTGTCACGGCGGCAATCCTCACTCTCTCCCTTCTCGATGGGGTGCTTACAGGGATTCAACTCCACCACGGGCGGATCACGGAGGCCAATCCGCTGATGCGCACGATATTGGATCACGGAGGAATTTATCCCTTTCTCGGCGTGAAGGCGATGCTGACGGCTCTGCCGCTGGCTGTGATCATCCTGCACAAGAACTGGGCTCTGGGAAGGCGTGCGGCCCGGATGTGCCTCTGGTCCTACATCCTCGTGTCCCTCTATCACATCTACCTGGTGATGCGCATGCCCCTTTGATTCCTCACGGCAGGCCAATGACAAATGACCAATGGCCAGGGGGCTGACCGACCGGAGGTCGAAGCCCCGGATGGTCTCTACCGCTTCCCGTTCACCATAGGCAGTGACACTCCTACAAATGGGGTGCAATTACAAGTGGGAGTCAATGTGGCCTTTAACTCTCTCAGCAGGTCCGAATTCGTGTTAGTTCGTGGAATTCGTGGCCAGTAAAACCGCCACGAATTCCACGAAGCAGCCGAGCCGCAACCAAAAAACAAGAGCCCACGAACGCATTTGTCCCAGGTTTGGACCTCAGCCTTCAGGCTGCCCTGGTCCGTAGCAGGCTAAAGCCTGAACTCCGAACCTCACCACAGAGACGCAGAGGTCGTCCCTGAATCCTTCTAGGCAGCGAAGAATTTTAGCCCAAGTAGGACGGATCTGTGTTTATCCGTGTTCATCGGTGGTTTCGTTCATACTTTTGGTTGCTAACTAAGTTAGGTTAGTTGCGGCCCAGGAAGCGAATGCGACCGGTGAACACACGCCCCTGGCTGTCGCTGAGGCCGCCAAAATGCGGAGAGTCGATGTTGTTGTTGACCACGGTCGGATTGTCGTGCGCTGTAATGTTGTTGAACCCCGCGCGCAGCGCCCACTGGTGACGCCACATCTTGAAGCGACGCTCGAGATGCAGATTAAGGCTGAAGTAGCCCGGGAGTCTGTTCCCATTCGGCGAACCTCTCAGCCGCTGGTCCTTGTCCACGATGCTGTAAGGAAATCCGCTGTGCCCTTCCACGAAATAGGCGACCGTGTATTTCTTCAGATAGGGGGCCGGCAAGTAACCCCAGGAAATCAGCCTGTTGGGTACGTCCCAGTCGAGGGGCCCCCCCTCCTGGCGGGCTAGAATCGGGTTCTCCAGAGCAAAGTCGATTACTGCGGAGGACCGCGCCCCGGAATACGCATAGGAAAACAGCCAGGGGTATTTCCCCAGGAAGGTTCGGCTCAAGGTGAATTCGACATAACGATAATTGTCCCTGCGCCAGTTTCCGAGCACGTAGAAGTACTGCTCAGTCCCATCGGCTTGAGTGGAAGGGAAGAGGTCGTAAGCCCACGCGTGGCGCCCGTGCTTTCGAATAAAGTTGGTTCGAAAGTAGAAAGCGCGAGGAAGTTTTTGCTCCCAACCTACACTCCAGTTCAAATAAAAGGGCGCCCGAAGATGGTGCTGGTCCGCGCGATAGATACTCTGGATCGGTCCCAAGACAGGAGTGACTCCGTCTTCACCGAATACGATCTCGGAGCGTTGCTGGTCGCGCGGGCGCGTGAGTAGGCCCAGGTTCGTGGCGTCATAAAAGACCCCGATGCCAGCCGAAAGCTTTGTATCCGGCAATCCATCAGGGCTCCACGTAGCTGCCAGTCGAGGCTCCCATAAGGGTTCTCTCAATATCTGGTCCCAATCGAGACGCATTCCGGCTTCCACAAGGATTCTATCGCTGGGGTTCCACCGGTCCTGAATGAAGGCGCTGAACTCAAAATTGTTTGCCCCGAAGTTCGGTTCCCCGCTGAAGGTTATCCTGCGCACCAAGCTCCCAGGGTACCGCTGGACTTCGAAGGGACGCCGGCTTGCAAATTGCCGGTAGCGGATCCGGTCAAGATCGATCCCGAACTTCAGGCTGTGCCTTCCCCGCCAGTGCCACGGCGGAGCCAGGATGTTTGCCAGCCACTGCGCGCGTTCCACCCTCCCCCGGGAACGCGAGAAGTAGTTTCCCGAGCGGCCCTCGGGAGTGACTGTGTAGGTGGCGTCTCCCAGCGGCCGCTCGTATGTATTGATCTGGTTCAGACCAAATCCAGCTTCGAAAACCCAGCCACCGCTGAGATATATCTGGTCCTTCACGTTGAAGAAATAAAAGCGCTCCTGCCGGTTCCGGCTGGTCTCCACAGGGTCCAGCGGCGTAATGCCCAGATGCGCGGAGTTCTGGAAGTTGAGCAGAAAGCTCGTGGTGAGAATATTGCCATTGGTGATGTTGAATTGCAGGCGCGTCAGGTTGCTGCCGAACCAATTGCGGTTGGTATTCGCAGAAGAGGGGAGCTTATCGACGACATTCAGGTCATACTGCAGGTCCAGGGCGTTGAAGTACCACACCCGCCCCTTGACAATCGGCCCGGAAAACGTGGCGCGGGGTGTCCAGTTGCTGAGTCTGAGCCCGTTGTGGAACTCGAATGACGGGAGAAAATTCGTGGCGGAAAAACGAAACCGATCATCACCCCGCGCGGTCTCCAGCGCCATCGCGCCCGCCGAGCCTTTACCGTACTCCGCCGAGTAACGGCTGCTTTCGACCCGAACGGCGCGTATCGCATCCACGGAAATGCGATTCTCCAGAATGCCCGAGACAGGGCTGGTGACGTTGAAACCGTCCAGACTGTAGAAGGTTTGATCCTCTCCACCGCCGTTCAAATGAATGCGCCCCATACGATCCTTCACCACGCCCGGAATCAGCGGCAAGGCGTTGCGAAAGTCGTGAGTAGCCGAAAAGGGGAGATCGATGATCTCTTCCGATGTGAGAGTGGTCTGGACGGCAGCTTCCTCCCGGTCGATGGTGGGGGCGGAATAGACCACGCTCACCGTTTCCTCATATTCCTGTTGGTGATTCAGAACTACTTCGAGGGGAGCAGAACGATCCGTAACAGCCAGGGAGCGAGAAACGAAAGCATAGAACCCCCGTTTCTCCACCTTGAGATCGTACGTGCCGGGAGGGACGGGAAGCACGAGAAAGTGGCCTGTTTCATCACTGACCGCGTACAAAGGTATGTAAAGCTCCGGTCCTGTAAGGGTTACTTGGGCGCCCTGTACGGCCAGGCTGTTTTCGTCCACTACTCTTCCGGTAAGCTGCGGCGCCGCAGTCGATTCGCAAGCGAAAACGAGCGCCAGAAATGCGGCAAGCAGCATTTCTCGAAGCCGCGAGTGAAGCATGAAAAGGATTCTAACCCATAGCATGGACATCGGAAAAGCAGAAGCCAGAGGCCGGTGGGCAGTGGCCAGAAAGTAGGAGACGAGAGCTAACCACTGACCACTGTCTTATGCTACTGGGCTTCAGTGACGGGTTTGCCGTAAGGGATCAGAGGCTGGACCCGCTGGGAGACCTCAGCAGACAGAATGCGCCAGAGACCGTTCTCGAACTTCAAGCTCATGCGCTGCTTCTCGTTCTGGCTCTGATAAACGTACTCAACCACGAATCCCGCCGCGCCTTCGCCGGTATGCTGAACGCCGTATACGGCAACACCCTTTATTGCTGCACTGGTTTCCCGCAGGTAGCCGGCAAACTTCGCAGGAGTCATCTCCCGGACTGTGGCCTCGAGCTGTGTACGCGTCCCTCCGGTGAAACATTCAAGATAGCCGTGAACGTCTCCATCGCGAGACGACTCCATCATGCGCCAAATCGCGCTTTCCGGCTCTTCGGATTTCCTGTTCCGCTGCCGGTAGGAATAATAGACCGTCCCTGATATCAATAGTAATGTGAGAACGACTGCGGAGGTGTTTTTCATGGAGGAATTCAAGAATCCAAGAATGGAAAAGGAATCCTTGGCCAGCGGATGAGCCTTGCCATTCTTGGATTCTTGGATTCTCGTATTCTACGCTTTCAAACCACTCACTTCCGTTGAACCAGGTCCAAATCCACGCCGGGCTCGACAACTATTTTCTTCAACCGAGGCAGCACTTCTTCCATCGTTTCCAGATACAGCCGCGCCTCGGTTGTCTCTCGAGCCTTGACGTACTCGGCCGCCAGGCTGGTGAACCGCGCGGCGTCGCCCTCGGCTTCATTGATCCGGCCCTCGCAATAGCCGGCTGCCTCCGCCATCAGCCGCGCCGCTTCCCCTCGCGCGCGGGGAACCAACTGGTTCGCGTAACTGTCTGCTTCTCGTTTGATTCTTTCCCTGTCCTCGCGAGCGTTGGCGACTTCTCGAAAGGCGTCCAGTACCTCCCCGGGGGGAGCCATGGATTCAATACTGATGCTCGATATCGACACGCCACAGCCGTACCTGTCCAGAAGCTCCTGAGACGCGCTCTGCACTCCCTGCTGCACGATTACTTTGCCGGTGGTGAGGAGATCATCCACCTTGCGGCGCGCCACGACTGAGGAAAGCGTCGATTCGACAGTCCTGGCCAGCAACGACGAGACGTCTCTTGTGTTGAACAGATACCGCGCGGGATCCTGGATCCTGTATTGAACCGCAAGACGGATGTTAATGATGTTCTGATCGCCTGTCAGGAATTGAGCGCTCGTGTCTCCGGTCGCCCGGCCCAACACCTGGTCCGGGGCTTCGACGCCGACCGTCAGTCTCTTGGTCTCGAGCACCTTGAGTTTTTCCACGCGCGAGAAGGGGCAGGGCCACGTCCAGTGCACACCGGGCGGGACGCGTCGTTCGCGCACCTTTCCGAACGCGATCACAACCGCTTGCTGGTCGGCAAGGACAAAGTAGAAGCCGGAGATCAGATACAGCGCGGCGCACGTGGCGAGCCATCTTGCCCGCCCCCATTTCCCCGCAAGATGCCGCGCCCGGTCAAGGGCCCGATAAAAGCGCCCGTCCTCCCCACGAAGGGGACGGTGCGTGCTAGTGGGCTCCACTCTTCGGTCTCCCCTGGGTCAAGAGTTTCAAGAGCTCCGAATCCGAGGACAGGATGATACTGGTCTTGTCATCCAGAATCTTCCTGTAAGCATCCAGGGTCCGCACCAGCTTGTAGAACTGCGGATCCCGTGAGTAGGCTTCTCCATAGATCCGTGTCGCTTCCGCGTCGCCATGCCCTTTGAGTTTCTCCGCCTCGCGATACGCTTCGGCGAGAAGGATCTCCCGCTGGCGATCGGCCTCGGCCCGAATTCTCATGGCCTGCTCTTCCCCTTCGGCCCGGTATTGTTTGGCAATACGCTCCCGCTCCGCCCGCATGCGCGCGAAAACCGACTGCTTGTTCTGCTCCGGAAAATTCAGCCTCTTGATCTGTACGTCCGCGACCTCGATGCCGAACTGTTCCCTTGCAACGCCGCCGGCGATCGCAAGGACTCGCGCCAGCACTTCGCCTGTCTTGACACGGCCCGGCTCCGCAGAGACCAGGCCTGACAGCTCCACGTTTCCAAGTTCGGCTGCGAGAGCCGCCCACACGATATCATGGAGGCGCATCTCCGCGGTGACGATGTCGCCCACTGTCTGCAGAAAGCGTTTGGGATCGGAAATCTTCCAAACCACGTCGCTCTCGACGACCAGGTTCTTTTTGTCTCCGGTCAAGAACTCCGATGGGCGCGGATTGTACACCATGAGCCGTTTCTCAAAACGCAGCAGGGATTCCACGGGCCACTTGAAATGGAGCCCTGGCTCGACGGCATTCCACATGGGCTTGCCGAAGAGAGTGACGATCGCCGTCTCTGTCTCCGGAACCACGAAGAAGCTGTTCCAGAGCAGGACCACACCCAAGCCGATACCACCGACTCTCAACCAGGAAGCTTTAGATAGCGAACTCATCATTCCCCCCGCGGATTTACGATCGACCCTTCGCGCACGTAGCGTCTTCGCCGTAAGACTGAAGCCGAATTGACCGCGAAGACGCAAAGACGCGAAGGGGGTCCGCCAAGAATTTTACTCACAAGGGTTGCCCTTGCCATCGTCTCCAAATCGTCAATCGTCAGTTCACTTAGTACACCAGTCCGAAAATAGGATGATGTATTACCCGGATCAGACTTTCTTCGGTCACAACGCAACCGGTTGCATCAACCCCAAAAGGCGCAGCCACGAATTACACGAATTCCACGAATTTTCTTTCGTGGAATTCGTGCGTGGCGAATTTCTGCGAAGAGTCTCTCCCGGGGTCCCTCGCAAGACTGGCGGGTTCCCAGATCATGGTATTTACGGAACCGGTGACTTAGGTTGTTCTGACGGCGCAGATTTGGGCTCCACGATATTGAGAAGGTTGAGGTCCTTTGAATCGAAAAAGAGCAAGCGCCGCCGGCCCAGTTTCCTGGAGTCGGTGATGAATTTCTGTTTGTTGGGCAAAACCTGCTCAACAGTCTCGAAGTAGAGCCGCAGCGCGGTGACGTCCGGCGCCTTCCGGTAAGCCTCGTGCCGTTCGACAAAGCGCGCGCTCTCTCCTCGGCTGCGCTCGATGCGCCCTCTGGCATACGCATCGGCGGCAACCCTGCGCGCCCAGGCCTGACCCTGCGCGATAGGAACCTGTTCCAGCAGGTAGCCTTCGGCCTCGTTGATCCGTGTGGTTTTTTCTTCAAGGGCGCTGGCCACGTCCCGGAACGCTTCCACGACCTCCACGGGGGGGTGAACGTCCTGGAGTTGAACTTCCAATACTTCGATACCGCATTCCGACAGTTCCTGGTCCATTCCCTTCTTCCAGGCTGCCTGGATGCCGGTTCTCTCCCGAGTCAGCACTGCATCTAGAGGCATCCGGGCCACGGTCCAGCGAAGGGTTCTCTCGGCGGCCACCCGCACCCGGGACTCCGGTTCTTTGACCCGAAAGAGAAACACGGCCGGGTCTTTGATCCGGTACTGAGCTACTGCATTCACCTCCACCAGATTTTCATCCCCGGTGAGCATCACTCCCTCCTCCGGAATCTTCCGATACCTGCCCCGGCGGTGCTGAGTATTCCATTCGTAGGCAGCCGGCTCGGGCGCGGTCTCGGAGGGGGCAAGATTGGTGCGGTAACCTATTTCCACAACACGCACCAGGTGCGGCGCCAGGCAAGTCACGGACTCTACGGGCCAGGGCCACCGGTAATGGATCCCGGGGTCAAGCTGCGCCACAAGTCTCCCGAAGCGCTGCACCACTCCCGTCTGGTCCGGCCCAATCAAAGTCAGGCCGGAAAGCATCCAGAGGCTTATGAGAAGACGAAGGGCCCAAGCCTGAATCCCGCTGCGATTCCGCTTGATCCAGCCCGACAGGCTCCGCGGGCCTTCCACAGCCAGGAAATGAGGCAGGTGTTGCCAGCCGTGCGCCCAGGAGGACGCAGAGATCCGCGAAGGTTCGACGGCTCTGCCCTCCACCAGAAGCCTGACACAGTTGAGGATCACGAGCAGCGAAGCCGCCTGATGGACAATGGCCGCGGCAGCGGGGCCGAGATACCCGAAGGCGGCTCCCAGCACGGCCGCGATATTTACTCCGAAAGCAAAGAGGAGAATGCTGGAACGAATGCGTTCAACCACTTTCCGCGCGAAGGCGATGAGATCGGGAATCTGCTCGAGCCTGTCTTTGAGGAAGATCACATGAGCGGCCTGGGCGCTGATGTCGGCAGCGCCGCGGCCCATCGCCAGCCCGACATCGGCCGTTGCGAGGGACGGGGAATCGTTCACCCCGTCTCCCGCCATCAGGACGCGCAACCCTTCGTTTCGCAGCTCGCGGATTTTTCGGACCTTGTCCTCTGGAAGCAAGCGAGCATAAGTCTCGCCGATCCCGGCCTGGCGGGCAACATGATGCGCCGCTCCCTCCTCGTCCCCCGTGAGCATACAGATGCGCGAGATCCCCATTTCCTTGAGTTTGAGGACGGCCTGCATCGCGCCCGGACGAAGAGGGTCGTGGAGCCTGATGATGCCGAGAGCTCGGCCTTCCGTAACAACCACGACACTCGTCTGGCCGCCCTGTGAATTTGACGAAACCGCTCCCTGGACCCAAGCCAAATCTTCGGCCGCCGCTTCCCTGGCCAGAGCCAGGTTTCCCACGTGCACGATTCGGCCATCGACCCGGGCCTGGACGCCCATGCCCGGACGGACGGCAAAGTCCCGGGAGCCGGGAATGGAAATCTGCCGGCGCTTTGCCTCTTCCACAATCTCGCGCCCCAACAAGTGCTCCGACGGATTCTCCGCTGCGGCAGCGAGCGCCAGCAACTCCGCCTCTCGCACACCGGGGGCCGGATCAAGCGCCAGGACCCGCGGGCGCCCCGCCGTCAGCGTGCCGGTCTTGTCAAAGGCAACACAGCGAACGCGCGCCAGCGCTTCGATAACACTGCCGCCTTTGACCAGCACGCCTTCGCGAGCAAGGCGCGCGATCGCGGCGGCGACCGCCGCCGGAGTGGCGAGCACCAGAGCGCATGGACAGGCAACGATGAGTGCAGACACCGCGCGGAGGGTTTCTCCCGTGAAATAATAAATGGCGCCGCCGGCGAGGAGGACCGCGGGGAGGAAGTACAGGGCCAGGCTGTCGGCGGTGCGCTCGATCGGCGCGCGTTGTCCCTGCGCCTCCGCAATCAGATGCATGATGCGCGACAGCGTGGTGTCTTCGCCAACTTTGTCGGCGCAAGCCTCCAGGATTCCGTACTCATTGATGCTGCCGCTGTAAACCGGGTCGCCCACTCCCTTGTGCGCCGGCATGGGCTCGCCCGTGATCATGCTCTCGTCCACGGAGGAATGGCCGTGCAATATGACGCCATCCACGGGAACCTTTTCGCCGGCTCGGATGATTACCGTGTCGCCTCGCGCGACTTCGTCAGGACGGATTTCCAATTCCTTCCCATCCCGGCGGACGCGCGCCAGCGACGGTTTCATCTGCGCGAAACCGGCGATGGCGCGTCTGGCGCGGTCGACGGTGTAGTGTTCCAGGCCTTCGCCCACGAGCATGATGAACATGACTTCCGCGGCCGCGAAGTACTCTCCGACCGCTACCGCCGCGACGGCGGCGATCACGATGGCCAGATCCGCGGAGAAACGCCGGTCGAGCAGGTCAAGGATCGCCTGATAGATAATCTTGTAGCCCGCACCAAAGGCCAGGAACAAAGCGGTGTTGAAGCCGAACAGCGTGGTAAGTATCCCGAGGCCGTTCAGCAGAAGAAGGACGCCGATGGATGCGGTAAACAGGGCATAGCCCCACATCGAAGCGCCATGCGCAACGGCATCGGAGCCCGGCTGACGGGGATGGTCGTCGTCTTTGATGTTCCCACTCACAGCAGCACCCAATTAAGCACAAAGCCAGTAAGAGACAAAGCAAAAATAGGCGGAGCGAGAATCCAAGGAATTCAAGGAATCCAACGAATCCAAGAATAGACGAAGTTCCTGGTCCATTACTTGAATTCTTGGATTCCTGGATTCTTGAATTCTTTCGTGAATCCAGAAGGGAAACCCGATTGGCATTCCTTGGATTCCTTGGATTCTTCGGATTCCTTTCCTTCAACAGCGTTGCGGCCCGGAGGACGCGTCTCTATAATCATGCCGGGCTATGCCACGAACGAATTCCATTGAATCGATACGCAAGACTCTGGATCTCGCGGGCCACGAACTGGGGATCCTCTACCAGATCAGCCAGTCGATAAGCTGCAGTCTGGATCTGGACCAGGTGCTGCGCCAGATCATCGATCTCGTGATCGAGGTCACGCGCGGGGACTCGTGTCTCGTCTACCTGCTGGACGAAACCCAGCAGTGCCTGGTCCTGCGCGCCTCGAAGAACCCGCATCCCCGCATCATCGGAAACATCTCGCTCAAGGTCGGGGAGGGGATCACCGGGTGGGTGGCCAGGGAAGCCAAGCCCGTGGCCATTCCGAGGCACGCCAGCAAGGACGCGCGTTTCAAGTTCTTCCACAACCTGCCGGAAGACCGGTACGAGGCATTCCTGTCGGCCCCTATCATCGCGCCCACCGATCGCGTGACAGGCGTTATCAACGTGCAGCACCGCAGAGCGCATCGTCACAGCGAGCGGGAACAGACACTCCTTTCCATCATCGGGCATCAGGTAGGCGGCGCGATCGAGAACGCGCGCCTGTACCAGGAGACTCAGCGCCGCGCCCACCACCTGTCCACGCTGGCTCAGGTGGGGCAGACCATTGTTTCGGGGAAGTATCTGGAGGAGATGCTGCAACTGATCGTCAGCTTCGTCACGGAGATGCTGCAGGCGCGGGTGTGCTCCATCATGCTCGTAGACCGGAAGAAAAACGAGCTGGTCCTGAAAGCGGCCAAGTGCTCCAGCGAGGAGTACTGGCAGCGGCCAAACTTAAAGATCGGCAACAGCCTGATCAGTCGCGTCGTGAAGGAAAAGCATCCCCTGGTCGTCAGGGACGTCACCAAGGAGGCGGAGTATCGCTATCCGGAATTGGCCAAGAAAGAAGGGGTGCGCTCTTTGCTTTCCGTCCCGATGATCGTAAAGGAACACGTCACCGGCGTGATCAACGTCTATTCGGCGGAAGAGCGGAATTTTTCCGAAGAGGACGTGCGCGTCCTGTCGACGGTCGCGGACCAGGCCGCACTGGCAATCGAAAACACGAAGTTGATGACGGAAGCGCAAGAAAGCCAGGAGGCGCTGCAGACGCGCAAACTTGTCGACCGCGCCAAGAGCATCCTTCAACGCCAGGCGAACCTCTCCGAAGACGAGTCCTACCGGCGGCTTCAGCAGCAGAGCATGCGCACGCGCAGATCCATGCGCGAAATCGCTGAAGCCGTCATCATGGCCAGCGAAATGCAGTCTCCCGAGAAACCCGCGGAATAAGAGCGCCTTTCCCGGTTCGCGCACTTAGCGCCTTTGCGGTGAAACTGGGCCCGAATCAACCGCGAAGACGCAGAAGGACTCAGCCAAGCGGATCCTGCGTTGCGGCTTCGCTGAAGGGCTCAGCGCTCCTGGCCGAGCACGTAGACCAGGCCCAGGAGAGCGGTGGTCTGGTTCCTGCTAAAAAGCCCCTCGCGCTTCTCAAAGAACGGTTTGTCCGACCAATCGCGCCGGTACTCCGCACGCATGAGGAGGCCGCCCCGGACTTTGAACTCCGTCGTCAGCGTCGCCTCTCTCAGCGATTGTGCCAGAGCCGTGGTAAACCCTTGCGGATCGTCAAACCACTCAAAGCGAGGGGCGATCGCAAAAACCGGCGTCACCTGAATCCGAGCGTAGCCGGCGATTCCCTGCCAGCGCACCCGCTCTCCGAGCAGACGGTCCATGCCGTAATCGTAATTGGCCATCAAACTGAACGAAGGGGTCACGGCTACTGTCAGCGTGGTATCCCACAAATGCCTGGTATCATTGTCATCGTTGAGCTGCTCCCTGCCGACCATGTAATTTTGAACTATGGTCAGTTTCGAGACAGGCTTCACCAAGGCCTGAAACCCGAAGGTCTTCCCCGAGTTGTTATCGACGACGTTGTTCCAGCCGTTGACAACGTATCCGGCCACGCTCAGCTTTTCGCCAAAGGGATACGTTGCGCGTGCCCCGAAATGATAATAAGGGATGGCCCAGGAGAAGAGCAGGGAGCGTGAATAGTTCCAGTTGTCCTTGGTTTCGATCACCTCCGCCCCGTGTTGCGTGACGAATTTGCCGACGTCCACGCTCAGTCCTTTGCCCACCGGCGCTTTGTAGCTGAAGTAAGCCTGCTGCAGGTACTGGTAGACATCGGAGCCCCCGGGCTCGGTGGCGTGCACCCACTTCGCCGTGTCGCCGAAGTTGAGGTCCACGCGGAACCCCAGCGGCTCGGCCTTTCTCTCCATGGCGAACTCGAGGAGGTTCAAGCTGAACTGGTTGTGATTGAAGTCGAAATTGCGTAAGCCGTTCTTTCGGCTGGCGGGACGGTTGAAATTGTAACTGTAATAGGTGTCAGCAAAACCGCTGAACTCGATCTTGTCGAAAAACGACGCGCGATTCCCCGCGGGCGGAGACGAGTCGGTTTTCGGAGATTCCGTGCCTGTCGCGCCGGCAACAGGTTTTGCTTCCGCAGTCCCGGCGGTATGTGGCTCCGCGGGCCGAGCTTCGACTTTTGTTTCCCGTCCCTCGAGCTCCTTGATGCGCGCTTCGAGCGCTCGGATGGTTTCCTCCAGGTTTCCGATTCTTTCTTCTGGGGTCGGGGGCTTGGAGGCGTCGCGATCCTTGGTATTCTTGGGTGCGGCGGGTTCCTCGTCGGCTCCGGCATGAGCAGGCAAGTTGAATAGCCCCGGGGAAATGACAAGGGCTCCCAGGAGCATCCAGGACAGTCGCATGGTCGATTTCTTGAAGGACATACACTGCCTCTCTTTTTCGCAAAGCAGGATGGTCTTTGACGGCAGCGGCACCCGACCCTTGGGTAGATTAAGGCGGCGGGGTCTGATATGATACCAACCGCGACTGACCGGCCCTGCTGGTTAATCGACACGAGACAAGGGGGAGAACGCCAGCCAGACACTCTCCCCTTTGTCTCCCTCTATAACTCAGCCG
>QHZE01000566.1 GCA_003225335.1 Acidobacteriota bacterium | reverse complement strand
CTTTGTCACCGCAGCGTCGAAAGCGGCCGACTGGCCAACCTTCGGCCATGATGGTTCAGGAGGGATGAGAAATGCGTCGATGGATGACTCTGGGCCTGCTGGCGGCGAGCACCGCCATAACTCCGGTCATAGCCGATCCTGTCAAATTCGCGGTGAACAGTCTCGCACTGCTGTCCCAATTAGGGTTCTAAGTAAAGGCGGAGGGATGAGGGTTAGCGAGCCGGTGAAAGGCTGAGCCCCTGATAAGCTTGGATTGGGTTCCTACGAGAGAACCAATGCCGAGCTTAAGGAGGCTCAACCCTATGTACAAAGTATGCAGCATTTTCTCGCAGGTGTTAAGGCTTTTCTCGCGCGGGGAGTTCGAGAAGGCAGTGAAGGAGCACAAAGCTGAGCGGCACGCGCGGGGTTTTACGAGTTGGGGCCAGTTCATGGCCATGTTGTTTTGCCAGTTGGGGCGCGCGCACTCGTTGCGTGAAATCTGCGGGGGGCTGGCCTGCTGCGAGGGGCAACTGAAGCATCTGGGAGTGCCGGTAGCTCCCAAGAAGTCGACGCTGGCCTACGCCAATGAGCATCGGCCGTGGCAGTTATACCAGGCGGTATTCGAGCAGACGCTGGGCAAATGCCGGGAACTAGTGGCGAGCCAGGGCGGGCGGAAGAAGAAGTTCCGCTTCAAAAACAAGCTGATGAGCCTGGACGGGAGCATCATCGATCTGTCGGTGAGCATGTTCGACTGGGCGAAGTTCCGGCAGACGAAAGGGGCCATCAAGCTGCACTTGTTGTTGGACCACGATGGATACCTGCCGTCGTTCGGGGTGGTGACCGAGGGCAAGACTAGCGAGATCAAGGTCGCGCGGACGCTGCGGTTCGATCCGGGAACGATCCTGGCCATTGATCGCGGCTACGTGGATTACGAATGGTTTCGAGAACTGACGCAGGAGGAAGTGTATTTCGTAACGCGGATGAAGGAGAAAGCGGTTTACGAAGTGAAGGCGGAGTTAGAAGTTCCCAAAGACCGTAACGTGTTGAGCGACCAGATCATCTATTTTCCCCGGCTGAGGCGGGAAGGAGAAGAGCCGGTGCTGTTCCGGCGCGTGGAGATCTGGGACGAGAAGAAGCAGGAGCCCATCGTGTTTCTCACGAATCTGCTGGAGTTCGGCGCGACGACGATCGCGGCCATCTACAAGGACCGCTGGCAGGTGGGCGTGTCCAGTCAAGGACACATGATCCAGTCGGTGAGAGACCGACCGAGGCTAACAGACTCAGGCCTCGTAGCTGGGGAGGCGCCGTGGCGCGAAAGCAAGACGGCGGAGCCCTCCGACGAACATATTCGAAAGGAGTATGCGCAACGCACCAGGTTGCAATGTGCAGTGAACGCAGATGTAGCCTCGTTACACGAATCTCCGGTGGCTGAGACGGTCGACAACGCGCGAAAGCAACAGGAGTTGGCCGAAACGAGTCCGATGCGGCAGCTCTCACCGGCGGGGTATCAGCGGCGACATGGTGTGAAGGATGATGTGGAAACTGGAGAAGCCCTCGGTGCCCGGCGAAGAAACCTCGTCGAGGAGATGCCGGCCATAACCGTGAGTGGGAAATGCAGGCATAGGCACCAGGGTGACGGATCGGGTCGCAGTACCGTGGATGGGCGTGCAGCAAAACGCGCTCGGAGGAAAGGGCCCGGACCGGTGAGTATTCCGCTTGTTCAAAGTGAGGCAGGGGTGAGATGACAAAGGCATCCGGCAATCTGCAGGAACTGCGACGGCGGATCTATCGAAAGGCGAAGTCTGAAAAGACGCATCGCTTCTGGGGTCTGTTCGTGCATATTACGAACATCGAGACCCTTGAGGAGGCCTATCGTATCGCGAAGGGAAACGGCGGTGCCCCTGGCATCGACGGCCAGAGTTTCTCGGACATTGAATCCGCGGGACGGGCTGCGTTTCTTGCGGCGGTGCGAGAAGACCTTGTCACAGGCAGGTACGAGCCCATGCCGAACCGCCCGGTGGAGATCCCGAAGGGCAATGGCAAATTCCGAACGCTTCAAATCCCTTGTATCCGCGACCGCGTGGTGCAAGGGGCATTGAAGCTCATCCTCGAAGCCATCTTTGAGGCGGACTTTTGCCCGAACTCTTACGGATTTCGACCGAAGCGGTCACCACATCGTGCCCTGGCGGAGGTCAGGCGCAGTGTGATGCGGCGCATGTCCACGGTCATCGATGTGGATCTGTCGCGCTATTTCGACACGATTCGGCACTCGGTGCTGTTGGATAAGATCGCCAAGCGGATCCAGGACCCACAGGTCATGCACCTCGTGAAGCAGATCATCAAGGTTGGCGGAAAGATTGGTGTCCCGCAAGGGGGACCGTTCAGCCCGCTGGCGGCGAACATCTACCTGAACGAGATCGACTGGTTCTTCGACGCGATCCGTCGTAAGACGGCAGAAGGAGACTACGAGGCAGTCAACTATCACCGGTTCGCCGATGATATTGTCATCACCGTCAGCGGGCACCACACCAAACGGGGCTGGGCCGAACGGGCTCTGCAACGACTCCAGGAACAGTTGGCACTTATCGGTGTCGAATTGAACCGGGAGAAAACCAAAATGGTGAATACGCTGCAAGGGGAAGCGTTCGGGTTTCTAGGGTTTGATCTGCGTCGCGTACGCAAGCCAAGCGGGGAAGGGTATTTCATCTTGATGACACCGAAGAAGAAGGCACGCCAGGCAGTTAAGGCGAAGATCCGCGACATCATCGCTCGCGGGGGCGCAACTCCGGCGACGGAACTGGTGAAGCAAATCAATGCCACGCTGGCCGGGTGGGTCAACTACTTCAGGGTCGGAAACGCGAGTCGGGCCTTTAGCGAGGTCCGCGACTACGCGGAGATGAAGATTCGCACTCTGCTGACCAGGCGAAAGCGGCGGCGAAAGTCGAGTGTGGGGTGGCGGCGATGGAGTAACGAATACCTCTACGAGGTGCTGGGGCTGTATTGGGATTGGAAGGTCCAACCCCTCCCCGGCCTTGGGGAGGGGAAGTGAAAGTGGCCGTCAGCCACCAGGACTCATAACCATTTTGACGAAATTCACTGGGTGAGCTGCTTGAGGGAAAACCTCACGAGCAGTTCTTATGGGGAGGGGCTGGAAACGGGCGAGGATGAACCTCAGTACCGCGCCAGTCCTTCACCCGACAACTGTTCTTCAAGGCGCTGAAGCAGACGCTGAAGGTCAAGACTTTCGTGGGGACCAGCGCCAATGCGGTGAAGACGCAGGTTTGGACGGCGCTGATCGCGATGCTGGTGCTCAAGTATCTGCAGTTGAAATCGAAGTTCTCCTGGTCGCTGTCGAATCTGGCCGCGCTGCTGCGGCAGCAACTGTTCTTCTACCGCGATCTGTATGTGTGGCTGGACGATCCGTATCAGGCCCCTCCGGCGCTGGTGGGCCTGCATGACAACGCGCAGCTCTCCCTGGCGATCACCTGGTAGTCATTGGACAGCAGAACTAATGGCGAAATAAGGAATGATTGATTTCAGGAGGCATCACACAAAGTAATTCGGACAGCATCCCAAAAAAACGTCAGAATCCACTTACTTCGGATCCGCCGAAGCGCGAAGGTGCGTCTGGGCTCAGGACTGAGCCGCGCCCAATGTTTTCAGGGTGGAGAAATTGGTCAAACCGTTAATTGGGACGCGAATGTCGCAGAACCTCGTAATCTTGTAGCGTCCGCAAGTCGTCATTTTGACTGTAACTAGTGTCGTGCGGCCGAAATCCCACCGGTTTTCGCAGAGAGATGTGGGGCGGGCAATC
>QHZE01000565.1 GCA_003225335.1 Acidobacteriota bacterium | reverse complement strand
TGTGGTGTCGAGGCGCCTGGAGCCCATCCTTAGCTTAGGGTGTTTCTTTCAGAAGCCGTTCTCGCTCAGGTGAGGAGGTTCTGAATTCTGCGAAGGAGCGGGCCGAATCCCCCCGGCGCTAGCAATCCGGCGAGAAGCAATCCTGAGATCGCGCCAGCAACGTGCGCTTCGTGACTGATATGCCCGCCCCCGCGCCGCATCAAATACGTCGAGAGGAGGATATAGCCAACGGCGAACACTGGTGCGGGAATAGGGACAGGTACAAAGAAGAAGTAGACGCTCATCCCCGGCAGGAGAACAATTGCGGCGAAGATGATTCCTGTCACCGAATCGCTTGCCCCGAGAGCCCGATATCCCGGATCAGCACGATGCAGATAGTAGACGAACAATGTGGAGAAGATGCCCGCGCTCGCATAGATCAGCAGCATGCTCAGTGCGCCCAGACCCAACTCGACGACGGGGCCGAAGGAGTAGAGCGTCAGCATGTTGAAAAGCAGGTGAGTGCCATCGGCATGAGCGAAGTGCGAAAGAAGCATGCCCTGATAGTTCCTGCCTGCGGAAACCTCGCTCGGCGAGAAGAAAAACATGCTGTCTCCGGCCACGCTGTTCATCCTTGAGAAACCGATGAGCGAGACGAGTACATTTATTCCAATGAGAAGATAGGTCAACATCCGGATTGTCCTGTCGGATCTGAAATGGCCGCGCTCTCCGATTCGCCGTGCGGGATCGAAAAAGCCGCGAGCTGAATCGTTGTTCCGAATGTCCCAGTGGGTCAAGAAGTCGCCAGGGACAGCTCCGCGGAACTCAGTTGGTTTGCTTGGACGCGACGCGGATCACGCCGACGCCGTTCTGAATTGTCACCGTGGTGCCAAACTGCTTCGAGAGAGTCTGAAGTCTCTCAAGCACGCGGCGAGCCATCTCGGGCGATGGCGTCGAGGGAGTGCCGCCTCTCGAGATGGGCCGCGTTCGATCCTGGCCGAGGTCCGCGGGATAGAGGCGCACCTCCACGAGCTTCCCGTCTTCGAAGCGGCTCGTGGTCAGGAGTGTTTCCAGATTGTCGTCAAGTTCGTTCACTCCAGGGCCTGGAACCGCCGATGGGTTGGTGATCTCTGGCGCCGCCCCACGATGGTAGAAGAAACTCGACACACCGTAGAATATTGGTTTTCCCTTGTAGATCTCGATGCCTCGGAGGTTGTGGACGCCGTGTCCGACGAAGGCGTCCGCCCCGTTGTCGATCACTTGATGCGCCAACTCGATCAGGAAGTCCGGCGTGTTATGGTCCTGACTGTACGCTTGAAACACGAACGAGTTCTGATGGCAGTGGATCGCGACGACGAGGAAGTCCGCCAGTTGCTTACCGACTCGGACGCTCTTGATGATACTTTTGAGATCGGCCGGGTCCATCTCGTACGAGAGGTCGCCAGGATGAGCGCCGACCGTGAATGCGGTTTGAAAGAGATTCAGCCGCCCCGCCGGCTCGTTGGCTGCGACCGGCGCGACCGGAACGCGAACCTCCGGACGGCGGGCATAAATGGCATCGCGGATCTTCTTCAAAGCCTGCATGTGCTCGGCGGTAACCACGTTGTAAGGTGTCACGTGTAACGGGTTAAGACCCGGGATGTCCTCGGTCGCATCGGTGAAACGCGACCGATTGTTTGAGCTGGCATCAATGGAATACATGCCGATGGCCGCAACAGTACCCTTCGGTGTCACCGCAATGCGGGGCATTCTGGCGTCGGCAAGGTTCTTCCCCGATCCGGCATGGACAATGCCTGCCTCGTCCAGAAGCCGATGGGTTTCGAACATCCCTTCCGGACCAGCGTCGAGCGTGTGATTGTTGGCGGTGGTCATGATCCGAACGCCCATGCGCTTCAGCTCGTCAACCACGCTCTTGGGGCCTCCGGCAAGAGGTCCCCGGAAGCTGCCTTCGTCGAGGATCGGCCCCTCCATGTTGGCGTATGTCATGTCCGCCTCCCGCATCACTTTCACCAGAGCCTGATAGCCGGCCTCACCCTCTCCGACCGGCCGCCGGATGATGATGTCGCCCACCGCAGCGAAAGTGAACGGCTGGGTGATCTTCAGCGCAAGCTCCTTAGATGGATCATGCCGGACCGGCTGCAGCACGGCATCGCCCTGCGCCGCTCCTTGTCCCAGGAGCAACGCATGGGGCGCCACGAAGCCCACGATGATCAGCGCGATGAATGCGAACATGGTCATTTTAGGCATGGGCGGTGTCTTCATAGGAAACTCCTCGAGTTGCAGGGATAGATTCTTTGATGACGACAATAACCCACTCCGCTAGCTGGAGAAAGGAGAATATCGCTGGTATTTCCCGTCCCGCGGGCGATTGGCAGGCCGGTCCGGCACAAGGAAGCGCAGCCGGTCATACGGCAATTTGGTTAATGCATACTGTGTTTCTGTGTTGTGGACCTTGTGGAAACGATCCGCCGAAAATTGTCATCGATTGGACCGAACCGGATGTATATTTTCAATCGCCGGAAATCCAAAAAACTAATTCTGGACGATTAGGTTCCACAGCTGAAAAGGAGGGACTGTTGACTATGAACTTAACAACAGTGAAAAGTTATTTGTTCCTGCGGCATTTGTCGATTTTGTGGATTCTGTTGGCGATGCCCTTAGCGGCGGAAACGGCCCGCATCTATGTCACCAACAGGGGCGGAACTACCATTGATGTGATCGACCCCAAGACGAACAAGGTCGTGCATGTGATCAAAGGCTTTGTGTCGCCCGAGGTGGCCCGATTCTCTCCCGACGGAAATCGGATCTATATCCCCAGTCGGAGCGATGAGAACGTCCTCACCGTTATGGATCGAAAGAGCGAAAAAATTATCAAAAAGGTGCCCCTCAGCGGTTGGGCCAACGATGCAGCCGTGACGAAAGATGGAAGACTTGTTTTAGTCTGCATCCGCAATACCGGCACAACGGCGGAGGATATCGGGGCGCTGGATATCATTGACGCCACCTCGCTGGAGAAGATCAAAAGTATCCCGACGAAACGAGGGCTGCACGACATAGCCGTGACGCGGGACAGCAAGTATGCGGCCGTCGGCTCGCCGCCGGCACGTTCTTTAATCGTCTTTGATCTCCAGAGAATGGAAATCGCTTGGGAGGTGCAGTACGACCAGGGAGTACAACCCTTAGACATTGAGAGTGGCCCCGACGGCTCGGGCCGCCGGATCTTCGCACAGCTGAACCAAACGAACGGATTCTCGGTGGTGGATTTTGCGAAGCGCCAGGAGGTGGCTCGGATTAAGCACCCCGACGAACCCACCGGGTTTGGCCCCGCCTGCGAGGGCATCAGCCACGGCATCGGCATCAGTCCGGACGGGAAGACTGTGTGGGCCAACAGCAGGCCGGCCAATTCTGTTTTCGTTTACTCGCTGCCGGAGATCAAACTGCTGGGACATGTGTCTTTGCCGGAAGTCCAGGTTCCGGGAAAGCCCAATCGGGGCGGCGGACCGGCCTGGATCACCTTCACTCCCGACAGCAAGACAGTCTACGTTTCCACCTGCGGGACCAAGTCGGTGACCGCCATCGACGTGAAGACAATGAAAGAGGTGGCCCGCATCCCGGTCGGAGAGGTCCCCGACCGGATCAGCACGTTGGTGCTGCCCT
>QHZE01000101.1 GCA_003225335.1 Acidobacteriota bacterium | reverse complement strand
ATTAGCAAGAGTGAGGTTCAGATCCAATTGTTGCTGTCCGTCCAGCAATAATCTCGCAACAGGCGGACGCCGCACGTTGGGATCATAGAAGGGATGTAAAATCGGCGTAAGTGTCACCAAATCCGGTGGAGTGAGCACACTCTTCCCGCGGGTTTTGACAGAAAAATTAAGTCGCATAGGCTTCAGCTTGCTTTGACGAACGTCCGGAACGATCTCAATCCAGGTCTCAGTCTCGTCTTCACGTGCGTCATAAAAAGTTGATATTGGATGGCCGGAAGGATCCAGACGCTGCGCGCTCTGATACGGATAGGGAAAAACGGGCGAAAGCAACAATGCTGTGATTACCATCGTCAGGAATCCCTTCCGCGGCAAACTGCCGTCAGGCATCGAGCACCTGTTGATATTTAACCGAACGGAACAATAACATTCTTTGTTCGACATAATTCTTTAGAGTCTTACCCCGTACCAATGGTTCAATCCACGTAATGCCCTGGCGCGCGCCCTGTTCGCTTAATCTCCCTCTGTTCGATTGATCGAGAAAGCTGCGTTCATCCGGCCTTGATGCGCACTTTAATACTCAGTAATCTCTCCGCCCTTGATCTTCTTGCGCACGTTAGGACCCAGATCCAGAGGATTATCGTAGCCCGGCTGGATTTCTCCACCAGGAGTGTAGTAAGGCCCAATATCGCAGGCCATGCTGCCTTTCCCCTCGGCGACGAACTCGATCGAAGTGATCAGCTTGGCAGACTTGTACCCGTATTTTGAAGGGTCAATCAAGCGCAACGGGGCTCCATGACGGTCTGGGAGCGGCTTGCCTGCCAGGCTGAGCACTAGCAAGACCCGAGGCGAAAGGATCTCCTCAATGGACATGTACTCATACCACTTGTCCGCACAGTCAATGCGAATTGCCTTGGCCGTGTTGAGTGGCCTCACCGTTTCCAGCAGATGAGTTAACCGGAGCCCGCCCCAGGTCGCGCGAGATGACCAGCATTGGACACACTTCATGCGAGAGGATTGAGTCACCTGAGGGTAGCGACGAAGCTGCTCCAGCGAAAGCGACTGCGGTCGTTCCACGAGTCCGCCAATTTTTAACAGAAACGTTTCGGGGTCAATCGGCGGCACCGTGCTATACCACATGATGCGAAAGCCAAACTCGTCCGGCTTATCCGTAGGGATCAACAATTCCTGTTTGACATCCGCAATAAAAGGCATCGCGCGCATTCCAGCCACAGCCCCTGCAGTGGCAGTAAGAAATTTACGGCGATTGATGAAAGACATTGGGGTTCTGTCCCCCTTTCTCATTCAAATCTCATTCCAAGGAATTCGGCTGCCATTCATTTTACTACGAGCTCCAAGCGCTTCAGTCCGCCGAGTGCAATTGAAGTGGGAGTATATTCACGCTGCCGTGAACTCCTCAGAAGCTGTGGTGAATTTAATTCGTGTTAATTCGTGGAATTCGTGGCCAGTAAAACCGACCACGAATTTCCACGAATTTCACGAAAACGATCACTGCCATTTGGATACTCTCGTGATTGGCCTGCGAAAACTTTGGACTGGAGCCGGTGCGAGAGGCTCTTATTGATGCTACTATGATGCTGATTTGCGTTCATCTGCGTCCGATTTTTATGTTCACACTCAGCAAACGTCGTTTTGTACAACTGGCGGGTCTGACGATTGCCAATCGCATTTTGCCCAACTGGCTCTGGGCCAGGCCCTTCTCTCCACCGGGGGATTCCGGCCGCAAAGTAATCATTGTGACCTTTGGCGGCGGCGTTCGCTACTCAGAAACCTTTTCTCCCGAGGGATTGAAGAACATCCCTCAGCTCGCGAAAATGCGGGCCGAGGCACTCTTTTTCAAGAGTTGCACTAACGCCGGCGTACTCTCTCACTTTAACTCCACGGCCAGCATTATCACCGGCAACTGGCAACGAGTCGACGATTTCGGATTCCAGCCACCTGCCAGCCCTACGCTCTTCGAGTACTACCGCAAGCAAACGGGAGTCGGCCCCTTGGACGCATGGGTGATTGCAACCAATAAGAGCTTTTCAACCATGGGCGCCGGGTCGGAGCGCGAATGGGGATTGCCCTTCGGGGCGAATGTGGTGCTTCCCAAACAGCTTCTGCTCGAGGCCGTGGATGATGTGGTGAAGAAAAATCCCCAACATGGCGTGGCGAACCGTGACAATGTTCTTCACCAACTGGAGGTTATTCTGAACGAAGGGTATGAAGGCGTCGGATGGACGATCTTTAAAGCGGGGCGGCAACTGGACCATCATGTACGCAACACCCTGACGAGCGGCTTGATCGAGTTCATCAACGGCCCGGAGGCGCCCACGTCAGGTGATGAGCTGACCTTTTTTATCACACGTGAGGTCATGCGCGAGTTTGGCCCCCGTCTTATCTTGGTGAATTTTTGGGATGTGGACGTCGCCCATTGGGGGTCTTACTCACTGTACCTGCAGGCCATTACTCGAACGGACCGGCTGACGGGTATGTTGTGGGACGAAATTCGGAGCAATCCTAACTACAAGGACAAGACAACTCTATTGGTCTTACCCGAGCTGGGGCGAGACGGGGATCTTAACACCTCTTCCAATGGCTTTCTCAATCATCGCAGCGGTGACTCCTCTTGTCGCAATGTGTGGCTGCTGGCGCTCGGCGCCGGAATAACGCGAGGCGAGACCGATAGGCCCATTCAGCACGTCGATGTTACGGCTGCCGCGGCAGCCTTGCTCGGTGTGAAGACTGGAGCAGTCTCTGGAAAGCCCATCCGTGAGATCCTAAATCAAGCCGCGTGAGATTTGTTTAGTCCAATGCCCGGTCAACCCGAAGTTTCACCTCTCCTTCAGGCCCTCATCGACAGAGGCATCTTCGACCGGCTCCCGGTTTCCTTTTCGACTTTCTTCTTCGAACAAGTAAAAGAATGGGAACTGTTGTTCCCGGCTGAGAAGAATTACTTTGAGCGGCTCTTCGGACTCATCGATCGCTCCGATCCCAAGGCGGTGCAGGAATTGTTTGCTCCCCTGCGCGGGGTGGAACGAAAGATGGGGGTCAATGAGAAGGTTTGGCCCAAACGGCAATTCACCCTCGATCAAGTCGACTTCCTGAATCGGTCAGCCCATTATCCGGAATGGCGCAACGTGATCGCGAACATTTTTTCACAGATAGATCCCCTGCTGGATGCCGAAACTGCCAAGGCAGGCCATTCCCGTTTGGTGATCATTGTTTCTCCGGCTGAACTTCCAGTGGGTCCAGACCGCATGTGGACCCGTCTCAAAGACAAGGGCAAGATGGTCTCACTTGATCTGGCCGAAGGGGACGATGTAAGAGATTACCTTCCGCAGCTGCTCACTGGAGGAAGGCGGAACGACGGCAGCAAGACTCTTGTTGAACTTTATGCGGAGTCCAAAGCAAAGTCTCTTTATGATACCTGGCTGATCGAGGCCAATGATGCACTTTCAACCCTGGTCAGACGATCATCCGGTCTGGTGCAGCTCAGCTACGACAACTTAGAGGTTTATCGAACTCGGTTGATGGCCGAAGTTCGCAAGATACTTGAAACGGAGGATGTTCGCGGGCCCCGGCAGTTAGGGGCAAAATTAAAACAACTCAGAATGGTATCCAAGGACATCGGCTCGGATCCACTCCTGGCTGAGTTCGTACGCTCCGTTCTCTTGAGCGGCAACGGAACACTTCTCATTAATAATACCTTTGTAGAATGGGCTACCGTCCAGGCTGTCAGGCGAGCTCGCCCCTGTCTTGCGGTAATCCATTTTGGCATTCGCAATAAGATTAAGCCGTTCAGCAGCCTGTTGATTTACACAGACCAAAAGAGCAGCAATCCGATTCCTGACCAGATGGACTCACTGGGATCCTATGTCGATCTGGAGGTCTTCAATTACTACCTCTGGCAGGAATTTGAGAAGCATGCGGAGTACCGGCTCAATACGGTCTACCTCTTTGTGGGAGTCGGGATGGATGAAATCCTTGTCATCGGCCCCCCTGATCATTCCCTGGCGGCATCCGGAGGAAGATTCAAGCTGACAGAAATATATGACCAGACCAAAAAGTGGATGAATCTGGTTTAGATAAAGATCAAAAGGAAGGAAACGGTCCATCCCCTCCGGCATCCGCGCCGCGAGGCCGCCGTCGAAGATCAGGGGCTGGGGCGACTGCGCGAGTAGCGAGACCCCGGGCGAAAAGAAGAATGACGATGAGGCGCGGGGATAGCGCAGCCCAGAGTGCCGCTGGAGGCGATCCCTGAACTATATCCTTCGCATCGACGTGTAATTAGAAGTGGGAGTCAATTCACGCTGCCGTGAACTCCTCAGAAGCTGTGAAGAATTTAATTCGTGTTAATTCGTCGAATTCGTGGCGGTTTTCTTGGCCACGAATTCCACGAATTTCACGAAAACGAGCACTGCCATTTGGATGCCATTGGTTTGAATGCAATTTTCTCACAGTTTCTCCGGGCGCGCTACTGACTCCACTTTTGATTGCACCCCGCATCGACAGCACCGACATCTGGAGCGTTTCGAATCGCCACGATCCCGGTTCCGCTCGGTGACCAAAGCCCGTTCGCTTGGCCTGATGCGCCGCGGGCCCCGAACCTCTTGACGGAACTGCTCGCCGCCTTGTGGTTCAGGCTCCCTGCCCTGGTCGCTTCCGGCTTCAGTATATTGCGGGTCTTCCCGCTGCTCTAGAGCGAGCGAGCCGCC
This sequence comes from Acidobacteriota bacterium, assembly GCA_003225335.1. Lineage (GTDB taxonomy): Bacteria > Acidobacteriota > UBA6911 > UBA6911 > UBA6911 > Gp18-AA60. The sequence goes on along the minus strand of QHZE01000101.1, from coordinate 9,897 downwards.
CCAAGCCCTATTCCACGAACGACTACTATGTGGTCTTTCCGATCGGGGATCCCGCGCTTGAGCCAGGGGGATAGGTGCCCGTCCCACCCACATCCTCGAAGCGGACCACCTGATCCAGAGAGATCCCATAGGTGAATCGGCCCAAGCCAGTGTTAGGCACAGCTAAAACACCGAAATTCGACGGAGGAGTCAGAGCTCCTGTAATGGGCGCACCCAAAACGGTAGCGTCACAATCCGCCGTGTAGGTGTAACCGTTGATGTACCCTGTGCTGGAAAACCGGGAATCCAGGTAGCTCTCCGCGGCCAGGGATGTCAAATTCGTATACTGTTGGTTGTGTGAGGCTGAGAAAGCAAGCTCGGCCGAACCGACGGTACGGAGACATTGAATCGCGCTTGCCTCATTGGCAGCCATCCGTGAAGTCACCAAGCTGGGAATGGCCATAGCGGCGATAATGCCAATAATCCCTACTATGATCATGAGCTCGACCAGTGAAAAGCCCTTTTCATTTTTCATTTAGTTTTTTTCCTTTGTGGGTGAAGGTTAGCGCCCGATTTGGTTGGCTTAGGGCACGGCAATCATCATCTCAAGGGCTACCTGATTCTGCAATCGCACGAGAAGGCTAGTGCCACCAACATCTTCGTGGCGTGGCGCATATAGCACCGAAGTGGCGGATGGGAGCCTGGCAATTTATCCTCAGAGTGCCAAGCGTAATTTGCTGAATAGGATGGCGCCATGGCACCAGTGCCGGGGTGAAGACGTGCGTGCCACGAACTGAGTTCCATGGAATCCCTGGGGGAAAACAGACTGGGCGTGAGGCGAGACGATTACGCGGTGGCGGCGACTTTTTCTTTGTAGTCGCACCCCTCTTTGTTGCAGGAGCGGACCGTTCCGGTCCGTTTGGTGGTCTTCTCCAGAATGAACGGTGCTCCGCATAGTGGACAGGGCTCGGGCAGAGGCTTGTTCCAGAGCACGAAGTCGCACTCCGGATACCGGGAGCAGCCGTAAAAGGTCTTGCCGCGTTTGGACTTCCTTTCCACGATGTCTCCGCCACAGTTGGGGCAAGCGACTCCCGTGGTTTTCAATTTGATGTATTTGCAGTCGGGGTAGTCGCTGCACGCGGTGTATTCTCCAAAGCGCCCGTGCTTGATCGCAAGATTTTTGCCGCACACGGGGCAAAGCTCCCCCAGCGCAATATCGTGCTTGACCGTCACTTCGCCGGCCCCTTTCACGATTTTCTTGGTATTGTGGCATTCGGGATATCCCGAGCACGCCATGAATTCTCCGAACCTCCCGCGTTTCAAAACCATGGGCTTCCCGCATTTTTCGCAGGTCAAATCCTCGGTCTCGTCGGAAAGAGCAGCATTGGCGTCAATGGCGCAAACCTTCGGGATTTCCCTCGTGTTTTTGCATTCGGGGTATCCCGTGCAGGCGAGGAACCTTCCGAATTTGCCCCACTTGATCACCATCTTGCGCCCACATTTCTCGCAGATCTCATCCGTTTCGATTTCCTCGCTCTTGAGATCGCGCATTTCTTTTTGGGCAGTGGCGAGACGCTCGGAAAAAACCCCGTAGAAATTCCGCATCGTATCATTCCACCGCTCGCGCCCGGATTCGATCCGGTCCAGATGATCCTCCATGCGCGCGGTGTATTCGTAGTTGAATATGTCCTTGAAGCTGTCGACCAGGAGCTCGGTCACGACTTCGCCTGTCTCGGTAGGTATGAACTTCCCATCTTGCTTGACGACGTACTCACGGTCCTGAATCGTGCTCAGGATCGTGGCGTAAGTGCTCGGCCGCCCGATGCCGTTGGCTTCCAACGCCTTGACCAAACTTGCTTCGTTGTACCGCGGAGGAGGTTGGGTAAAATGCTGGGTCGGGCGCAGCTCCACGAGGCTCAGGATTTCTCCCTCTTTGAGCTCCGGCAACAGCGCGACCGTCTGCTCTCCTTCCTCCGGCTGGGTTTCTTCCGCCTTTGCTTCCTCATAGACGGCGAGGAATCCATTGAATTTGACGATGGAACCCGTGGCCCGGAACTCGACGCGTCCGGCGTCGATGTCCACGTCTGTCTGGTCGAAGACGGCGGGATTCATCTGCGACGCCACGAATCTGCGCCAGATCAATGTGTAGAGCTGAAGAAGATCGCGGTCCAGATACGGAGCAAGGCTTTCCGGACTCCGATCCACCGAGGTGGGACGGATGGCCTCGTGCGCTTCCTGAGCCGTCTTCTTCGATTTGTAGTAGATCGGGTGGTGCGGCAGGTAGGCTTCGCCGAATTTAGACTTTACCAGGTCGCGGACTTCGTGCAGGGCTTGCTCGGAAACCCTCGTGGAGTCCGTTCTCATATAGGTGATCAGCCCCACGGACCCTTCATCGCCGACGTCCACGCCTTCGTAGAGTCGCTGGGCCAGGACCATGGTCTTCTTGACGGAATAATTGAGCTTGCTTGCCGCGTCCTGCTGCAGTTTGCTCGTGATGAAGGGGGGGACCGGGTAGCGCTTCTTCTCCCGCCTGTGGATTCGCTTTACGACGAACTGCGCATCTTTCACCCCATCGACGATCCCACGGATTGTCTCTTCGTCGCCGACCTTCCACTTCTCTCCGTTGAACAGCCGGGCCTTCGCGGTGAATTCCGGGGGCTGCGCTCCCGCCAGCCGCGCGACCAGGTTCCAGTACTCCTCCGACTTGAAGGCCCTGATTTCCTGCTCCCGCTCCACGATCATTCGCACGGCTACGGTCTGAACGCGCCCGGCAGACAAACCGCGTCGAACCTTCTCCCATAGCAAGGGGCTGATCTTGTAGCCGACCAGGCGGTCCAGAATGCGCCGCGCCAACTGGGCTTCGACTTTGTTGGAGTTGATGTGTCCTGGTTTTTTGAATGCTTCCTGGATTGCCTGCTTGGTTATTTCGTGGAACAGGACCCGGTAGATATTGCGTCCTTTGCCTTTTAACTCCTCGGCCAGGTGCTGGCAGATCGCTTCGCCTTCCCGGTCCGGGTCGGCCGCGAGATACACAGACTCCACGTCCTTTGCGGCAGCCCGCAACTCCTTGACCACTTTCTCCTTGCCGGGGATGACGCCGTAGTGAGGTGCGAAGTCGTTTTCCACATCGACGCCCAGTTTGCTCTTGGGCAGATCTTTGATGTGGCCGACAGACGCCTTGACTGTGAAACCACGCCCAAGATACTTGCTGATGGTCTTGGCTTTGGCAGGGGATTCGACAACTACCAGGGACTTGCTCATACAAAGGGGAAAATTATAAGAGCGCTTTTTCTAAAAATCCAAGACTTTAATTTTTCGGCCTCGCAACCTTCACATACAAATTCCCGGGTAACTGCCGTATCCAGCCTCTCATTTCCAAGTTTAGCAACAGGTCGCTCAAAGAGGAAATCTCCAGACCGGACACCTTGAATAGCCGGTCAAACTGCGTGGCCTGATCGGTGCTCATTGCTTCCAAAAGCCTTATCTCCTTTTCGTTTAGGAGATCCAATTCGAGCGAAGGTTGCACCCGGGTTTCTTCCCTGGACAGAATCCGGTAGCGCAGCTCGGGCGGAAATTCTTCCACAATGTCTCTCCAGGATTGCACCAGTTTGGCCCCTTGCTTGATCAGAAAGTTCGGGCCGAAACTCTGGGGCACGGTCAGGTTTCCCGGGAGCGCGAAGATTTCCCGATTTTGCTCCATTGCCAGCCGAGCGGTGATTAAGGATCCGCTGTACTCGCTGGCTTCGATGATCAGGGTTCCCAACGCCAGGCCGCTGATTACCCGGTTGCGCACGGGGAAGTTCTGTGGAGAGGGGGATGTACCCGGAGGAAACTCCGAAAGCAATAGCCCGCTCTCAAGTATTTTGCGCGTAAGCTGTTTGTGCTCCCGCGGGTACACAACATCGATGCCGCACCCCAACACCGCAATCGTCCGGCCGCCGGTGCTCAGGCATCCCCGATGGGCGGCGGCGTCAATCCCGCGAGCAAGGCCGCTCACGATCCCGATGCCCCTTTGCGCAAGGTCGGCGGCCAGGCCTTCCGCCATTTGCGTGCCGTACCAGGTGGGACGGCGAGTCCCGACTATCGCCAGATAAGGGAGTTCCAGCGCGGGAAGGTGACCGCGCGCGTAAACGACCAGGGGCGGGTCATGGATTTGTTCCAGCAGTTCAGGGTACGCGGGAGTACCGCGAAGCAGGATCTGGCAGCCCTCGCGCGAAGTCCATTCCAAGATTTCTTCCGCCATGGGCTGGTAGCGGCGGGAGTGCAGAGCGCGACAGGCATCCGGAGAAACACCCAGGGCCTCCAGTTCCGCGGGGGAACAGCTGAAAAGGTGTGAAATATCGCCGCGGAGGGACCACAGACGCCCCTGAGTTACCAGCCCGATCCCGGGAATGAGCGTCAGCTCCAGAGTATCGCACAGCCGTTTCTTGTCCTCTTGCATATGTGTCCTCAGCGCTGCTTGGAGTTCAGGCTAGCCTGCCTGGGCGTCGTGCAGCCTGAAGGCTGAACTCCAAGCCGGAAAAATCGGTCGTGCTGCGTAGGGGCGACCCGCTATCTGGTCGCCCGCCCGGCCCGTTCGGAGGTCAGGCTTTTAGCCTGGGCGCAGTGCAGCCTAAAGGCTGAACTCCAACCCTGTCAGCCATTCCAATTTGGTCGCGTCCTCCTCTATAATGCGCAGGTTAATTGTTTCGGATCGCGGCCAGATATTTCCACTTATCTAAAGAAGAGGTACGGCAAAGTCGCTTGCAGGGGTGATCCTTTCGCTCAGGGAGCGGAGCTCCAAGGCCTCCAGGCCCGCCCCGGACTCGAAATGACAAATGACCAATGACCAATAGACCGGATCGGATTGCCCCCCGGGGATTTGTCATTTATCATTTGTCATTCTCGAGAAATTGCTGAGTTTGCCGGGACCCTGGCGGAAGGGGCGTCGTGTTGAAGATACGGATCTCCTTGGTAGACTACCTGAACTCGGCTCCCTTGGGTTGGTCCTTTCTCCATGGGCCGCTCAAAGGAGAATACGAAGTGGTTCTGTCTTCGCCTGCCCGCTGCGCGGAACAACTCGCCGCAGGCGAAGCCGATATCGGACTGATACCGAGCATCGAATACCAGCGAATACCGGAGCTTCAGATTATTCCCGGAATCGCGGTTGCGGCAGTGAACAAGGTCCGCAGCGTACTTATGGTCCGGCCGCGCAACAAGAGAGAACTTCGATCGCTCGCGCTGGACACCTCGTCGCGAACGTCCGTCGCGCTCATTCGCCTGCTGCTCGAATTCAGACTGGGTCTCAAACCTGTCCTTGTACCGCACCCGCCGGACCTTACCGCAATGCTGCGCGCATGCGACGCGGCGCTTCTGATTGGGGACGCGGCCCTCAAACTTTCTCCGGAAGAATACGGGATTCTCGACCTCGCCGAAGAATGGATCGCGTGGCAAAAATGCCCGTTTGTTTTCGCGTTCTGGGCCTGTCGTCCCGGCCTGGACCAGCCGGTCGAATTGGCTCGGGCTTTCCGTGAGGCCAAAGCGTGGGGGTTGGGCGCGCGGGAGAGCATCGTAGACCACCATTGCCGGAGCTTGGGTCTGCCGGCACCGTTCTTGCGCGATTACCTTCACTTCAATATCGACTATGACCTGGGCGCAAAACACCTCGAGGGACTCAAAAAGTTCTATCGGTTGGCTTTCGAGGCCGGGCTGATCCCCGAAATCAAACCGTTGCGCTTTCTTCCACTGGAAATAGAAGTTGAGTCGCCGGTCCGTTGATGGCCCATTCTCCAGCAACCCTGGTCGTCTTTGCCCGAGCGCCTGAGAAGGGTCTCGTCAAGACAAGGCTGGGCGAGCGGTTCTCCGAAGACCAATGCCTCGCAATCTACGAGGCAATGCTGATGGACGTACTGGAGCTGGCGTCCAGTGTGCCCGGGTTTGATCGCCGGTGTCTGTACTGGGCCGGCGCCTCGGAGGTGTTGCCCTCCCGAATACGGGAAGCGTCACAGCCATTCCACAACTGCCGGCAAGCGGGACAGGATCTCGGTTTGCGCATGCACAACGCGATGAGGGAGGAGTTCGCCCTCGGGAGCGGGCGCGTCGTCGTGATAGGTTGTGACAGCCCCGATCTGCCTCCTGAGCGCGTCGGGCAGGCGCTCCATGCTTTGGAGTCTGTGCCACTTGTTTTGGGTCCTTCCGAGGATGGGGGTTATTACTTGATAGGCGCGTCTCGATTGATGCGCGAGCCCTTCGAAGGCGTTCAGTGGGGAAGCTCGTCAGTGCTTGCCAAGACGCTCGAGATCCTGGGGAAAAATGAGATCGGGTTTTCCCTCCTTCCTGGCTGGTACGACATCGATCGACCCGAAGATCTCTACCGGCTGAAGGCGTCGATGCGACCGGGGGGTGCCGGGCACCTGCGAGGGCTTCTGTCGACTCTTCGCGTCTTTGCGTCTTAGGGCTCGCGCAGAAATAAATTCACATTTTGGCGCGCCGCGCCCCTGCGGGCTTGCGGCCCGCAGGCTCGCTGGCTTTGTTGCTCGCTCATCACATACCGCCCCGGGTAAAGCTCGTCGCTCGCGCCTCGCCAGCGGGCCTGGAGGCCTGCAGCAAAATGTGAAGTTATTTCTGCGCGAGCCCTTTGGGGTGAATGCGGTACTTTGGGTTTACCACAAAGACGCGAAGAATCAGGTTTCGCCCTCGCCTTCGAGCTCGACGTTCCAGTAGAAATAGTCGCGCCAGGCTTCCGGCGCATTGCTGAAGCCGATCGTGATGTGAAGCATGGTGGGGACCCAATCGGGCGTGCCTGGCTTCCGGATAAGGTGCATCCCTGCCTCCTCCGGCGTCCGGCCGCCCTTCTTGTGATTGCATTCGAAGCAACAGGTCACAATATTGTCCCAGGTTTTTCCGCCCCCTTTGACGATCGGGATCACGTGATCGAACGTCAGGTCCTCCGTCGAGCATTTTCTGCCGCAGTACTGGCAGATGTGATTATCCCTGGCGTAGATGTTCGCGCGGCAGAACTTGACGTGCTGGAAGCGCTTGCGAATCTTCACGTATTTCAGGAGCCTGAGCACACTGGGGAGCTTGATCGTGAAGCTGATGCTTCGGATCTCCCGGTCGTACTCGGCCAGAACTTCCACCTTGCCCTGGTACAACAGAGTCAGGGCACGCTTCCAGGAAATGATATTGATGGGTTCGTAGCTGGCGTTAAGAACTAACGTATGTTCCATTTACCGACCCCCGGGGAGTGACGTTTCCCTCCACGCAGGCGTGAAGCACAGTCGTGCTTGTGGACCCGTAGCAGCAAAAGTATTTGAGCTTCCTGTTGGGAGAAGAGCTGTGGTACTGAAGGCTCTGCACTCCTTGTTAAAATTACCGTGGACTCCGGCAAATTGAACTATATCCGGCCCCTGGAGTCAAGTGCCTCCGTCATTTCATTGTAGTGATAATAGCCTCAGTTTTGCTCCCAGCTTCAAAAAGGAGACACGAGGTTCAGGAGATCCCCTACTCCCGCAGTGTGAATCTCCGTGTCCTGTGTGGTCGTGAGAAAAAATGTAGCGCCGGCTTCCAGCCGGCAAAGGTCCTGTTGACCCAAAAGGAGCTGTCGAGGCTCAATTGCCGGCGAGACGCCGGCGCTACGATTTTTCTCACGACCTGTGTCTCCGTGGTGAAAAAAGAACTAACAGGTTGGGAAAGGAAAGTCACTTTGCGGGCGGAGTATCCTGCCTTTGCGAGGCCCAGATCTCTTCGAGTTTCGTATAGCTCGGGGGATAGGCGGGTTGATAGCGCAGGTAGGTTGGGACAGGATAACGCACGCCCCCTTTGTACGCGCCCTCGAGCCCCTCGATGAGGCTGTCGCCGAAGCTGAAGGGAAAGCTGAATCCCATCTCGTGGTCCTGCGCTTGGCCGAAAACACGATCTCCATAACATGGGAGAATGACTTGGGGCCGGCTCGTCTGGAGCGTCTGGATCACGCTGTCGGAGCAGTCGATTCGTCCGGCAAAACTGGACGTAATCCGGCCGCCCTCTTTGAAAAGCGCCGCAACCACCAGCAGCATCACCTGGGCGGAATTGCCGTAGACCACAACAACCTGGGGCTCAAAATCCGCGCGCTGAAGAGGGGCGCAGAGAATGGTCTCGTATTCTTTCCAGGAGAACTTGGCGATGGCAGCCTCGGTTCTGGCGCCCGCTTCCTTTGTTGCGGTGTACATTCCTGCGCACGTGCAGCCCTCCTTAAAATAGCCTACTTCCTCCTCGAAGCCATAGACTACCTTCGACAGGGGGCAGCTGATATCTTCGTGACACATCGCCATCGCCCACCCATAGCGCCGGGCCATCGTGTAACCCATGCATGTTGTAATCTGCACCTTCAGATCACGGAACGGGCGTCTGCTCTTTTCGGGCACAGGTTCCCCGTGGCGAACCATCCGTATGGCAAGAGGAAAAGTCTCCGGGCGCACATACCGGGAGAGCGCTTCGTCCAGATGCTTAAGATCTGCCATGAAGTGTTTGACTCCAACTATTGATCGAAAAATGCATATTAGCAGCCAGACCTGTCCCCATCAAGAGGCGAAGTCTCTCGTCCTTTGCAAAGAAAGCCGATAATACTAAGATCTTCAGTATCACCCGGGGGTTATCTTATGACGATTTTGCTGGGGGCGGAAGTTCTGTTACGTGAGCGTCTCCCTTTGCTCCAGGGAGCCCGGGTGGGAGCGGTGGTCCACCCTGCCTCGGTTCTTTCCGACCTGAGCCATACCGCGGATCTCCTCTTTGGCCACGAGTCCGTGAATCTGGTGGCCTTGTTCGGCCCACAGCACGGAGCCCGGGCAGAGAAGGAGGCCATGATGCGCGATGTGGACACATTGCTCTATGACCTGCAGGATGTGGGCACGCGCGTGTATACGTTCATCCACACGATGGCTTACTGTATGGAGGCCTGCGCGCAGTTCGGGAAGCGCATGGTTGTTTTGGACCGGCCGAACCCGATCAACGGCCGGCAGGTCGAGGGGAATCTGCTTGGAGACCGGTTTCGTTCGTTCGTGGGGCTGCATCCCTTGCCCATGCGCCACGGCATGACCGTTGGCGAACTGGCCTTGCTCTTCAACCGCGAGTTCGGGATTGGATGCGACCTGACCGTAGTCGCCATGAAAGGTTGGAAGCGCGCGATGTGGTTCGACCAGACAGATCTTCCCTGGGTAATGCCGTCTCCCAATGTGCCGACCCTCGACTCGGCTATCGTCTACCCCGGGATGGTGCTCGTCGAAGGGACCAGGCTTTCGGAGGGGAGGGGAACAACCCGGCCATTCGAGTTTGTCGGTGCGCCGTATATCGGTGCGCGCGGCCTGGCACAGGAGCTCAACTCCCTGGGTCTGCCAGGAATCCACTTCCGGCCGGCTTACTTTCAACCGACTTTCCAGAAATGGGCGGGCCAGACGTGCGGGGGTGTGCAGCTTCACGTGCGGCAGCGGGAGATATTCGAGCCATATCTCACCGGTGTCGCGGTGCTCGTTACAATCCGGAAGCTTCATCCCGAGCAGTTTGAGTGGCGCGAGCCTCCGTATGAATACGAGCTCGACAGGTTGCCCATCGAAATATTGTGCGGGAGCCGCGGGATTGTGGATCTGATCGAAGGCGGGGCCTCACCGGAACAAATCCGCGAGTCGTGGCGAAGTGACGTGGCGAACTTCATGAAGCAGCGAGAACCGTACCTGCTTTACGAGTGACAGGCTGCGGAGGTATTAAGGAATTCAAGGAATCTGAGGAATCCGAGGAATCCAAGGAAGAATTTCTATCGGTGCGAGATCGGTTCCCTACGGTGGTTCATTCCTTGGATTCCTCGAATTCCTTGGATTCCTTAATATGAGCTCCCAACCCGAGCCCTAGGATTGTGGAATGTCTTTGTGATAAAGATAACTCCATGATCATTGGCCTGACAGGTCC